>CANCMM010000079.1:0-7275 GCA_947379335.1 Alphaproteobacteria bacterium
GGATTGACGCGAAAGCCGTTGTAATCGGACGAGGTGTAGTTGGTGTAGGTGTTGACCGCGAAGATGGTCGGCTGGCTGTTCTGGCCCAGCATCAGGTTGTTCATCCAGTGGCTGTTGGATGTGGTGCGGATGTTGGTCTCCGACAGGATCGTGTTGTTGAGATAAATCATCCCCGGCGCGCCGTTGGATGTGCGCGTGCTGCCGAAAGGCGCGTTGTAGACGATGTTCCTTATCCAATAAATCGGTCCGCCGATGGCCGGCTGGTTGCAGAAGGGATGGCTGGCCGAATTCAGCATCAGGTTGCGCATCACCCGCACATTGTGCATCGAGCCGTCGATCTCCACGGCATTGTCGTGGAAGTTGGTCATCAGGTTGTTGTACATGTCGATCGAGACCGGGCGCCGGTTCCAGAACTTGCGCGACGGATAAAGCGGACCCTTGATGGCGTCGGAGCCGTCGGGATTGCCGTAGGTCTCCACGTCGATGCCGTCATGGAAATTGGCGACATAATTGAAGGCCATGACATGGCCGCCGCCATAGACGCGCACCGCGGTATAGGAATCCAAGGTGGGCGGGAATTTCTGGCCCATCACCCCGGCGAACTGTTTCCAGAAGTCGCCCGACCAGCCTTGCAGGTAACGTGGATCGTCACGGCCGATGAAGGTGTTGTCCAATATGGTGAAGTTGGATGAGCCGGCCCAGTTGCTGAAGATGCCCAGATTGATGTTCTCGAAGCGGCAGTGTTTCACCGTCAACCCGCTGGAGCCGGCAATGAACTGCGTGCCCGCCCAGATGGCGATCTCCGTGTTCTTGAAGGTCAGGCCTTCGAAATAATTGTAGTTGGCGGCCTTCACATTGAAGAGATTGAAGTTGCCGCCGCCGTCGAACACCACGGCCCCATCGCCCGCCGCCTTGATGACGATGGGCTTGTCAGGGGTGCCGCTGGCGGTGAGATAAAAGGTGCCTTCCACCGGCACGGTGGAATTGATGCTGCGGTCGCCGGTGTAGAATTCCGGGTGATAGCGATAGGTCCCGGCATGGACCAGGATGATGTCGCCCGCCTTCACCCGCGGGCGCGAGGCGGTGACGGTATCGCCGCCGCCGCAATAGGTATTGTAGGCGCACATCAGGTCGTTGAACGATCCCGGTTCCTTGGCGCCTTTCCAGTCGCGCGGATAGACATGATAAACGTGGCCGCCGGATGCGGGCATCGGTTCGGCGCGGGTTTTCACCGTCACCGTCCTGATCGCCTTGCCGCCATCGGGATCGTTGAGCGCCAGCCTCACTTCGTAGGTGGTGTTTTCGTCGAGATCGAGAATCGATCCGGCGAACATGTTGGGCATCTCGACATTGAAAACGCCTTCGCCCTGATAGACCCGCTCATGCTGAAGCCGCAGCAGCGGCATCGCCGCCTGCCAGGCGGTGTCGCCCTTGCGGCGATAGCTGACCTGAACAGCGGCGTTGCGGTTGGCGTCGCCCTGGATCACCCATTCAAAGCCCAGATTGATCAGGGTGGGCGGGTCGATCACCAGTTCCCCGGCTTTCACCTTGTTCATGGGTGCCGCTTCAGCCGTCACACAGAACATGCAAGCCAGCAGCGCCAGCGCAATCGCCTTCATGAAAAAGCCCCTAGCCGATTATTGTCTTTTGCGGCGCACTATAAGCAACTTTGACGAATGGCGCGAACTAGGCTTGGATGCCGCAAAACCGCGGTTGCGCGGATATACAAGTCGGCCGCGCCCCGGGGAAATGCCATGATGAAGTCCAGAGTCCGCTACCTTTTGATCATGCTGATCTTCGTGGTCAGCGCCGTGGTCTATATCGACCGCAGCAACATCTCCATCGCCGGCACCTACTTGGCCGCCGATTACAACATCTCCAAGGTACAGCTGGGTTGGGTATTCTCGGCCTTCCTGCTGGGCTACGCCGCCTTCCAGATTCCCGCCGGCTGGGTGGTGGGCAAGCTGGGACCGCGCAAGACCCTGACATTGGGCCTGGTCTGGTGGAGCGTTCTGTCCGTCGTTACCGCCCTGGTGCCGCCCAGCATGGGCGGCTCACTGTGGGTGCTGATCGCGGTGCGTTTCGTTTTGGGCATGGGCGAGTCGGTCGCCTATCCGTCGTCCAACCAGTTTATCGCCGCCTGGTTTCCCAGTCAGGAACGCGGCAAGGCCAATGGCTGGGTGTTCGGCGGCGTCGGCCTGGGCTCCGGCACCGCGCCGCCGCTGGTCGCCGCCATCATCGCCTTTTATGGCTGGCATGAAGTGTTCTATATCTCCGCCGCCATTGGGCTGGTGATCGCCGGCGTCTGGTATTATTTTGCGCGCGACACGCCCGCCGAGCATCCCGGCGTGACGGCGGGAGAAATAGCGCACATCAAGGCCGGCCAGCCGGTCAAGGTGGAAGGCGTGATGCCGCCGGTGCCGTGGAAGAAGATCTTCACCAGCGTCGATGTGTGGGGCACAACCCTGGCCTATATCGCCTTCGGCTACGTCGCTTTCATTTTCCACACCTGGTTTTTTATCTACCTGAAGGATGGGCGTGGGCTTGATCTGAAAAGCAGCGCGCTCCTGGGCACCTTGCCCTTCATCGCCATGACCACCTGCTGCCTGCTGGGCGGGGTGATCAGTGACTGGCTGGTCAAGCGCTGGGGCCAGTATGTCGGGCGCAGCCTGTTCGGCGCCTTTACGCTGTTCCTGTCCGCGATCTTCCTGATCATCGGCAGCCATGCCACCGACACCACCGTGGCGGTGCTGGTGCTGGCGGGCGGCGCCGGCGCGCTGTATCTGGGCCAGGCGACCTATTGGGCGGTGGCGGCGGATTTCGGTGGACCTTACACCGGCGTGATCTCGGGCCTGGTGAACATGGGCGGCCAGATCGCCGGTGCGGCCACCGCATCGCTGACGCCCTTGTTCGCGCAGATGTATGGCTGGGAAACAGCCTTCTATATTGCCGCTGGCGTCTGCATCGTCTGTATCTTCCCCTGGTTCTTTGTGAATCCGAACCGCCGGCTGCATGTGCCGGAAGAAGTCACCGCATGAGACTGGCGCTGGCCGGTAGCTTTCTGCTGCTGGACGGCGCCGCGTTGGCGCAAGATTCTCCCCCACCGGTGGGCAAGGAGTTCGTGGCGCTGTTCTCGTCTTACTGTTTGCAGAAATTTCCCGATGACGGCGCGCTGGCGGCGCAGGCGGCGTCGGACAAGCTCGAACCGCTCAGCCCGGCCCAGGTCAAGACCATCGAAGGTAAGCCGGATGGCATGGGCTGGATGGTCAGCCGCGCCGGCGTGCCTTACCTGCTGACAATCGAGCAAGCCTCGCTGCATTCCTGTGTCCTGCGCCGCACCTCCGACACGATGTTGGACGGTGCGCCGCTGATCGCGGCCGCGAAAAACTTTGTCGAAGCCGGCGGCCACAAGCTGATGCCGCCCGCGGCTTTTGCCCGGCCTATGCCCGGCGGCCTGGTCAGCAATTCCCTGACCCTGCAGGAGCTGGACGAAAAGGATCAGCCCTTGCCCCGGGCCTATATGTTCTTTGTGGTCAGCCATCCGCCGGTGATGCGCACAGATGGTTCGGTGGCCAAGGCGTTCTACGAAATCCGTTTCATGCGGCAGATGTACCGCCAGCAGACTTAAGCCGTGAGAGTTTAAGCCTTCAGTCCGGCCGCCGCGATGCCGGCCATCGCCGCCACTTCGTCATTGTCCGAGGTGTCACCGGTGACGCCGACCGCGCCGATGGGCAGGCCATCCGGCCCCTTGACGATTACCCCGCCCGCCACCGGGATCAGCCCGTTCGCCGCCAAATGCCCCAGCGAGGCGATGAAACTGGGCCGTTCCGCTGCCATCTCACCGATCTTGCGGGAATTCACACCCAGTGCCAGCGCGCCGGCCGCTTTGCCGCGCGCGATGTCCAGCCGCAGGAAGCTGGTGCCATCCTGGCGCTGGAACGCGATGACATGGCCGCCGGCATCCACCACCACGCAGGACAGCGGCTTCATGCCCGCATCCTTGCCCTTGGCGAAGGTAGCCGAAATGATGGTGTTGGCTTTGTCCAGGCTGATGCGGAAATCGCTCATGGGCGGGCTTTCTTTTTGGCTGCGGGCCGCAGACTGACTGAAAAAACGCAAAGCCGAAAGGCGCATCTCATGCTATCTGTCGTCGCATGACAAAAGCGCGTAAGACCCAGATCGTGGTGGTCGGCGGCGGCGCCGGCGGGCTGGAGCTGGCGACCCGGTTGGGTGCCCGTTTCGGGCGCGAGCAATTCGACATTCTCCTGGTGGAGAAGAACCGTACCCATATCTGGAAGCCGCTGCTGCACGAGGTGGCGGCGGGATCGCTGGACGCCAACCTGGACGAGGTCGGCTATCGCAGCCACGGCCACGCCTGGGGCTACCGCTTTTTCTATGGCGCCATGGAAGGCGTGGACCGTGACAGCGGTCATGTGGTGATTGCCCCCATCAAGGACGAGGACGGCCGCGAGATCATGGGCCGGCATCGCATCCGCTTCGACTATCTGGTGCTGGCGGTAGGCTCGGTGAGCAACGACTTCGGCACCAAGGGCGTGGCCCAGCACTGTATCTTCCTGGACAGCCGGCTGCAGGCCGACCGCTTCCGCTCCAAGCTGCTGGATCACTGTCTCAGGGTGTCACGCACCTTGAGTCAGAATCCCGATGCCGATGCGGTGGTGCGGGTGGATATCGTGGGCGGCGGCGCCACAGGCGTGGAACTGGCGGCAGAACTTTATAATTCCGCGGCTGAACTGCGCCATTACGGGCTGGAAGTGTTCGACGAATCCCGGCTGAAGGTGACCTTGATCGAAGCGGGCACGCGCATACTGCCGGCGCTGCCCGAAGACCTGGCCAAGGCGGCGCACCAGGAGCTGGAAGCGTTGGGCGTGCGCGTCGTTACCGGCGAGCAGGTGGTGGAAGCCACCGCTGAAGGCATGGTCACCAAGTCGGGCGAACTGATCAAAGCGGATCTGCGCGTGTGGGCGGCGGGTGTGAAAGGCCCGGATATGCTGGCCAATCTGGGATTGGAAGTCACGCGCAGCAACCAGCTTGTGGTGAAACCCACATTGCAAACCACGCAGGACGACCGCATCTTGGCCATCGGCGACTGCGCCTTTTTTGTGCCGCAGGGGCAGACACGGCCGGTGCCGCCGCGCGCCCAGGCGGCGCACCAGATGGCGGCGATCGCCTTCCGCAACATCAGCGCCTCGATCGCCGGAAAGTCGCTGAAGCCGTTTGTGTACAAGGATCACGGTTCGCTGGTGTCGCTGAGCCATTACTCCACCGTGGGTTCGCTGATGGGCAATCTGATCGGCGGGCGCATGGCGATCGAAGGGCGGCTGGCGCGCTTCGTCTATGTCTCGCTTTATCGCATGCACCTGATCGCCATTCATGGATGGCTCAAGGGCCTGGCGCTGATCGCGGTGGGGCATGTCAATCACATCATCCGGCCCAAGCTGAAGCTGCACTGATCCATGGCGGCGGATTTCCCCAGCGACTTGATCGAGGCCGGCAATACGCTGAGCGCGCAGGACCGCTTTACCGAGGCGCTGGCCTGTTACGATCGTGCCGCGATGCTGGACCCGCGCGATCCCATCATCCAGCTCAATCGCGGCATCACCTTGCAGCTATTGCTGCGCTATGGGGAGGCTGTGGCGGCCTATGACCGGGCGCTGGCCTTGGCGCCGCACTTCGCGCCGGGCTGGAGCGATCGCGGTCTGGCGCTGCAGAACCAGGGCCGGCTGACCGACGCACTGGAGTCCTTCCGCCGCGCAGAGGCGTTGGACCCCGGCCTGGCGGTGGCGCCGCTCAACCGCGCCCTCTGTCATCTCTTGATGCAGGACTTCGCCACCGGCCTGCCGCTGTATGAATGGCGCAAGCAGATGCCAAGGCCGATGGAGGCGCGGGTCTATCCGCAGCCGCTGTGGACCGGCGCGGAAGACATCAGCGGCAAGATCCTGTTCTGCTATATCGAGCAGGGGCTGGGCGATGTCATCCAGTATTACCGCTATGCGCGCTTTGCGCTGGAACGCGGCGCGCGCGTCGTTCTTTCCGTGCCGACGCAACTGGTGGAATTGCTGAAGCGCGCCACGCCATCTGTCGAATTGATTGGTTGGGGCGCGGTGCCTGATGCTTTCGACTTTCACATCCCGCTGGCCAGCATTCCGCTGGCGGCGGACATGACCGTGAAGACAATTCCCGCCGCCGATCACTATTTGACCGCCGAGCCGGCGCGGCTGGCGCAATGGAAGGAGAAGATCGGCAGCCAAGGCATGCGCATCGGCATCGCCTGGCAGGGCCACAACCTGGTGATGGGATCGGAAGGAAAATCCTTTCCCGTCGCGGCGCTGGCGTCCATCGCCGCCATGCCCGGGGTGCGGCTGATCGGGTTGCAGAAGAATGCCGGCAGCGAACAGCTGAATGACCTTCCGGCCGGCATGACGGTCGAGACCTGGGATTTCGACAATGGCCCCGATGCGTTCCTTGACACCGCCGCCATGATGATGGCGTGCGACATGGTGATCAGCGCCGACACCGCGCCGGTGCACCTGGCGGGCGCGCTGGGTGTGCCCACCTGGGTGGCGCTCAAGCATGTGCCGGACTGGCGCTGGTTCCTGGGCCGGGATGACAGCCCCTGGTATCCATCGCTGCGCCTGTTCCGCCAGCCAGCGTTAGGCGACTGGCCCAGCGTGTTCGCTGCGATGAAGCGCGAGCTTACTTCGAATAAATCCTGATCAGGTCGAACAGGTAATCGCGCGCGTCATACAGGACCTGCGCGCGAATGCGCTCGTTCAAGCCATGCAGCCGGCTGCCGTCCGGCTCGAAGAACATGCCGGTGAAGCCATAGGTGGGAATGCCTGCCGGGGTCATGAAGGAAGCGTCGGTGGCGCCGATCTCCAACTGGGGAATGACCGGCACGCCGGGCCAGCGCTTGGCGGCTTCGGTGACGAGCGGCTTCATTAGCGCCGGGGTTAGCGGCGGGGCGGGCGACGGATCATTATGCGCCGCCTGGGCGGTGACCTTGATCTGCGGGTCCGCCACCAACTCCTGCAGCTTGCTCCGTACGGTTTCCGGCGTAGTGCCGGGGAAGATGCGGCAATTGACGTTGGCGCTGACATGCTGGGGCAGGGCATTGGTGGCATGGCCGCCGTTTATCAATGTGGCGACACAGGTGGTGCGCATCGCGGCATTGAAGCGCGGATCGCTGGCCAGCACGGCGGCCGCCTTGGCATCCTGGTCATTCCTGGAAAAGGCGGTCATGGCTGTGCCCATCTC
>CANCMM010000080.1:0-7211 GCA_947379335.1 Alphaproteobacteria bacterium
AGGCCATAGACGGTGTCATTGGCGGCGGCGATCAGCTTGTCGTCGGCTTCCTTGAAGGGCGTCGCCACCAGCACGGGCCCGAAAATCTCTTCCCGCACCACTTTCATGTCCGGCCTGGTGTCCACCAGCACGGTAGGCTGCACGAAGTAGCCGCGATTGCCGACCGCAGCTCCGCCGGTCAGGGCGCGCGCACCCTCTTCCAGCCCGGATTTGAGATAGCCGGTGACGCGGCCATGCTGGACTTCGGACACCAGCGGCCCCATCTCGGTTTCCGCGTCCATGCCCACGCCGATCTTGATCCTGGCGGCATTGGCGGCGATGCCCGCCGTCACCTTGTCGAAGATCTTTTCCTGCACGAACAGGCGTGAACCGGCATTGCAGCACTGGCCATGGTTGAAGAAGATGCCGGCGGTGGCCCCCGCAATGGCCGCGTCCACATCGGCATCGCCCAGGATGATGTTGGGCGACTTGCCGCCCAGTTCCAGGCTGACCTTCTTCAAGTCATTCGACGCGGCGCGCACGATCAGCTTGCCCACTTCGGTGGAGCCGGTGAAGGCGATCTTGTCCACGCCGGGATGCGCCGCCAGCGCTGCGCCGGCGGTCTCGCCAAAGCCGGTCACAATATTGACCACACCGTCGGGCAGGCCGGCTTCCATCAACAGCTCGCCCAGCCGCAGCGCTGACAGCGGGGTTTCTTCCGCCACCTTCAACACCACGGTGCAGCCGGTCGCCAGCGCCGGCGCCAGCTTCCATGCCGCCATCAGCAGCGGGAAATTCCACGGGATGATCTGGCCCACCACGCCGATCGGCTCGGGCCGGGTGAAGGACAGATACTGGCCGCCCGCCGCCACGGCGCTGAGCGGAATGTGCTTGCCTTCGATCTTGGTGCACCAGCCGGACATGTAATGGAACATGTCGGCCGACAGCGGCACGTCGGCGACCCGCGCCACGCTGAACGGCTTGCCATTGTCCAGGCTTTCCAGTTGCGACAGCTCGTCCAGGTTGGCCAGAATCAAATCGCCGATGCGATGGATCAACCGGCCACGCGCGGATGGCGACATGCGGCTCCACGGCCCGTCTTCCAGGGCGCGGCGCGCGGCGCGCACCGCTTCGTCGATGTCGGCGGCATCGCCTTCGGCGACGCTGGCCAGCTTCATCTCGGTGGCGGGGTCCTGCACGTCGAAGGTTTTGCCGGACTTGGCCATCACCCACTTGCCATTGATCAGCATGGGGCGCGGCTTGCCCAGCCAGCTGCGCAAGGGCGCCGGGACCCGATCAATCGTGGAGCTGACTGCGATGTTCATTTCGACCCCGTTTTTATGATTGTGCGAGGCATCATAGTGCCGCCGCCGGGGGCCCTGTCCAGCGCGGTTGCGGGTGCGAAGTGCATTGGGGTCGGCGGCTAATAATCCTCAACCACTTGACCGGAACCCGTGACGGAACGGGTGATGGTCTTGGGGCGGGTCGTCAGGTGCACTGCACCAGAACCTGTGATGCTGGCCTCCAGCCGGGCCGAAGGTGCGACGATGGCGACGCCGCTGCCGAAGATATGAACCGTGACATTCCCGGCGGCGAGCTTGCTGAAATCGGCCTTGCCTGACCCGAACACCGTCACAGTCAGGTTTTCCACCTTGCCTTCGGCGCGAATTTTTCCCGATCCGGGAATGGTGATGCTGAGGGACTTTTGATCGAGATGGCCCAAATCCACGTTCTGGCTGCCCTTCACCAGATAATTGTGCTCATCGCCATTGTCCGCCCCAGGCGGCGGCGGTGGCATCGGTGGCTGCGGCGGCACCACCACCGGCATCGGTACATTCACCGTCACGGGCACGGTCACGCGCACCGACTCCATGACCTTGTTCACGATCTCATCGACATCGACGAGGCCGCCCGAGCCCAGCACATTCTGTTCGATCTTCGCCGGCTTGGACGCCAGGGCTATTTTTCCGCTGCCGGTGACGAACAGGCTCAAGGTCCCGTGGGGGGCGATGATCCCCTTGCCGTTGCCATAGATCTGGACCTGGGCATCGCCCACCGCCAATCCGCCCAGTGCGGCTTTGCCCGATCCGGCGATGGTCAGATCCAACCGGTTGACCCGGCCGGTACCGGTGATCGAGCCATGGCCATTGAGATGCAACTCCAGCTCATCCTGGTCGATCTTGCCCAAGTCGAGATTTTCCCCGCCATTGACGCTGAATTTGCGCAGCGCCATGCCGCCGACCACCGCGGTCAGCCTGGGTTCGCCTTTCCTGGCGGCAGGCGCGTTATCGCTGACGATGCGGCCGCCGCCCACCTTCACATGCTCCAGCTGGGCGGCATCGCCGGTGACGGTGACACCAGGCGGCCCGTTCTGGCGGTAGACGACATTGACCGGCGCCTCCAGCGCCAGGCTGTCGCCGCCGTCCCACTTCCATTCCTTGTGGGTGGCCAGGTCGATCAGCGGCTGGATGCCGGCGAAGTTCCTGCTGTCATGAAAGATGGCGTCACCGCCGATGGTCCGGGCCAGCGCGAACATCGCGGCACAGAGGACAAGACCGATAACGGCAATCAGAGCGAGGGTTTTGGACATCATAGCCTCTCTTCGTCTTCGTCGGATGGCTTGAGCAGGCGGTAGTTGAGCCGCGCATAGCGTGCCAGCTGCCGCAGGGCCGCATCCAGCAGCAACGCCAGCAGCGCCCCCACCCCTACCACGCCGCAGATCATGCCGCCGCCAATCAACGCCGGGATCGCGGCGTTGCCGCCACCGGAGAGCAGCCCCGCCATCAGATGCAGGCCGGCGCCGCCCACCAGGTAAAGGACATAGGCGGCGACACCGGCGCAGAAAATCAGGAACGCCAGCACCGGCAGCAGGATGAAAAGATTGAAGGCCTGCAACCCGATCACCGCCGAACCGGCGCGCAGGAAGTTGCGCGGGCTGCGGCTGATTTCCCAGCGCTGCAGCTTGGCTTCCGCCCCCAATTCGTTCGCCAGGTGCGCCGGATCGCCCAGCGAGGCGGCAATCTCCACTTCGCTGCGCCCGGCATTCATGGCGTCGGCGAAATGGGCGGCATAGTCCGACACGATGTCGTCCATTTCGCTTTGCGGAAGGCCGCGCAGCCCGGCGCGCAGATCATCGAGAAACTTTTCCCGCGTCATTTATCGTCCCCCAGAATGCTGTCCACCGAACCGCGGAAATCCTTCCACTCCGCGCGCTGCGCCACCAGAGTGGCGCGGCCCTGTTCGGTGATCTTGTAATATTTGCGCGGCGCGCCGCCGGTGGATTCCACCAGATAGGTCGCCACCAGCCCGTCATTCTGCATGCGGCGCATCAGGGGATAGATGGTGCCTTCGCCCATTCCGATCGCCGTCATGAGCTTGCTGAAAATCTCGTAGCCATAGGAATCCCCGCGCGCCAGCAAGGTGAGGACGCACATTTCAAGTACGCCCTTCTTGAGCTGAATCTGGATGCTTTCGGGCAACGAATCCGGTCCGGTAAGAATGGGTGCGCTCATGATGAAGAGTGCGCGGGCCGGGCGCAACGTCCCGGCCCGCGCGAATCAGCTCGCCTTCAGTCGGCCGAGGCGGTGACGACATGGCCTGAACCGGAAACATTCACATCCAGCTGCGGCGGCTTGGTGGGCATGCGCACCGTGGCGGAGCCGGAAATGCGCACACGCGCCTGGTCGCGCGCCGCGATGGTGGCGCGGCCGCTGCCGGACATGGTGACATTGGCACGGGATGCGGCGATGTCGGCAAAGCGGCCCGAGCCCGACATGTCCAGGTCCAGGTTGTCGACATGGCCCTTGCCGTCGATGCCGCCGGAGCCGGAAATATGGGCCTTCAGGTTCTTGGCTTCCAGCGCGCCGAAGGTGATATGGCCGGAGCCGGAAACCTTCAGTTCCACATCACCGCTCACGCTCGCCTCCAGATCGGTGCTGCCGCTGCCGCTGACATTGATTCCCAGCCAGTCGCGTTTGAGCTTGCCCAGGATCAGCTTGCCGCTGCCCGAAACGTTGAATTCGTTCAGCGCCACGCCGGTGACGGTGATGTCCAGCCGCTCATGGTTGTCGTTCCGGAAGAAGTCGCCGTCATTGTCCATGACGATGTTGCCGTCGCCGAAGCGCACGCGGCGCAACATCTCATCCGAGCCGGTGACGACGACGCGGGGAGCGCCCTGCTCGCTGTAATGCACGGTGGCCGGCACGCCCACGCCAAGCCGCTTGCCGCCGTCCCAGGCCCACTCGATACGGCCCGGCTGGGTTACCGCCGGTTCGCGGTAAGACGCGCGATCCCAGAACGTCGCCGCCGAGACGGGAAGCACTGCGAGCAGGGAAAGTACGCAGGCGATTTTTGTCAAAGATGATCTGGTCATGGAGGACACCTCGAATTTTGCAAAATCCTTATAGACACCAGTACCGTGCTATGCAAGGTATAATGCGATACACGGAACAAAGTAATGCAAGGATTACCCATGCTGGCCCTGAAAATCCTAGGTTTCTGCGGATTTTTGCTTTTGACAGGGCTGAATCCGGCCCTCGCGGCCGAGGACCAGGGCCTGACCAGCTACCCCGCCAGCTTCTTCGCCGATTCCCGGCCCAACACCGCCAACGACATGGTTTCGCGCCTGCCCGGCTTCACATTGGACACCGGCGTGTCGGCGCGCGGCTTTGCCGGCACCGCCGGCAATATCCTGGTCGGCGGCGCCCGCCCCACCGCCAAGACCGATGACGTGAACACCATCCTGTCGCGCATTCCCGCCGCCAGCGTGGAGCGCATCGAGGTCATTCGCGGCGGCGCGCCGGGCATCGACATGCAGGGCCAGAGCGTGGTCGCCAATATCGTGCTGAAGGCCGATGCCGGCGCGCAGACCATCCTCACCGCCAGCAACACCTTCGTCGAAGACGGCGAATGGGTGCCCGCCGGCGGCATCGAATATCACGGCCAGAGCGGGACCTGGCGCTATGAAGCCAGCCTGGCGCGTACCGCCAACAATTGGGACGATTCCCCCGGCTACGGCCGGCGCATCCTGACACCCTTCGCGGGCGGGGTGGCCGGCACGCCGCAGATCGATGTGGCGAAGAGCTACGGCATCATGCAGCTGGGCTGGGCGGCCCATGCCGGATTGATCGCCCCCTTCCTGGGCGGGGAGTGGAACAACAACCTCACTGTGCAGACCAACGATATCTCCTATGGCATCGCCTATTCCGGCAATGGCGGATCGCGCTTCGACACCACCATCCGCAAGCGCAACGGCGAATTCGGCAGCCATTGGCAAAAGACCATGGGCGATTTCAACCTGGAAAGCCTGGTGCTGCAGCGGCTGGGCAAGGAAGCCGACAGCAACACCAGCGCGCAGACCAGCGGCAACGCGATTTTCCGCAACGACAGTTCGACCGGCGAAAGCATCGGCCGCGTCACCCTGCGCTATGCCGCAACGCCGGACCTGAACCTGCAGGTGGGCGGCGAAGGCGCCTATAACTATCTCAATGGGCGCTCCAGCTTCCTGTCCAATGGCGCGGCCGTCAAAATCCCCAACGCCAATGTCTCGGTGAATGAGAAACGCGCCGAAGGCTTTGGCCAGGCCACCTGGAAATTCGCCCCGCAATGGTCGCTGGAAGCCGGCGTGCGGTTTGAATATTCCCGGATCGGCGAGACCGGCGACACCGTCAAGACGCGCGACTTCTTCTATGTGAAGCCCCGCGCCCTGCTGGCCTGGGCGCCGGACGAAGACACCCAGCTGCGGCTGCGGGTGGAAAAGAAGCTGGGGCAACTGAACTTCAACAATTTCGTCGCCAGTTCAGGCCTGTCCAGCTTCGGCGTGGCGGCCGGCAATGCCGATCTGCGCCCCGACCAGCGCTGGCAGGTCGAAGCCAGCGCCGAGCGTCATTTCTGGGGCAAGGGCGCGCTGGTCCTGACCCTGCTGCACGAGGACATCACCGATCTTCAGGATTACATCCCGGTGGGCGGGGGGCTGGATACGCCGGGCAACGTGCCCCACGCCGTCAGCGACCGCATCACCCTCAGCGGCACGGTGCCGCTGGATTTCCTGGGCCTGCACAATGGCCTGCTCAAGCCCACCTTCTATTGGGAGAACAGCAGCCTGGCCGATCCGGTCACCGGCATGACCCGCCGCATCTCCGGCCAGCGTGACCGGCGCCTGTTCATCGAGATCGACCAGGACATCGACAGCTGGAATTCGACCTGGACGTTCGGCATCGGGCCATCCTTCAGCAATACCAACTGGCGCATTTCCCAGATCAACCTGATTGCCATCCACAATCCCTACGACTATGCGACCTGGACCTGGCACCCCGCGCCCGATCTCAGCCTGAAGTTCGAGGTCGACAACATCATCCCCTATCGCTTCGGGAATGAGCAGATCAATTATGCGGGCCCGCGCAATCTGGGTACCCTGGCGTCTATCCAGGACGTGGCCATCCGTACCCGGCCCCGGCTGTATGTCCAATTGCGAAAGACTTTCTGAGCGGCATCGGCTATGAGGAGGCGATGCCGAATTTCTGCGCCAACCTGACATGGCTGTTCCAGGAACATGCATTCCTGGACCGCTTCGCCGCCGCCGCCGATGCAGGTTTCACCGCGGTGGAGTATCTGTTTCCCTATGACTATGGCGCCGACGACATCGCGGCGCGGCTGTCAAAGCACAAGCTGAAGGCCGTGCTGCTGAACGTGGCGCCGGGCGATGTCGCCGGCGGCGAACGCGGACTGTCCGCCCTGCCGGATCGCAAGGCGGATTTTCGCAAGGCGGTGGATCAGGCGCGCATTTATGCCGATACGGCGGGTGCTACGCGGGTGCACCTGATGGCGTCGATCGCCTCGGGCCCCGAAGCGCTGGCGACCTATAAAGACTCCATCAAATACACTTGTGAAAAGCTGCACGATCTCACCGTGCTGCTGGAGCCGATCAACAACCGCGACATTCCCGGTTACCTGATGAACGACTTCCATCTGGCCGAACAGATCATCACCGAACTGAAACTGCCCAATCTTCGCTTCCAGTTCGACATCTATCACCGCCAGATCCTGCATGGCGATGTGATGCGCGGGCTCGAACACCTGATGCCCATCATCGATCACATGCAGATCGCCTCGGTACCGGGACGCAATGAACCCACCACCGGCGAACTGGACGATGCCAAGGTGCTCAAGGCCATCGATGCCATGGGTTACACAGGCTATATCGGCTGCGAGTATAAACCCGCGACAACCACGGT
>CANCMM010000081.1:0-7208 GCA_947379335.1 Alphaproteobacteria bacterium
GTCGGGCGTGCCCGCTTGAACAACGCGCTGACAAAAACCGACAGCCGGCAAGAGCCGACCTGAATGTCCGCTTTGGGTCAAAAGCGGACATTCCCAATGCTTCGCTGGGGCGCCGGCCCATCAGCGCGGCACCGTCGCTCCGGCATTCATCGCCAGGTTACCGCCGTCCATGGGAATCAAAGCGCCGGTCATCCAGCTTGACGCATCCGAAGCCAGCAACACGGCAAGTCCCTTGATGTCATCGGGCTCACCCATGCGCCCTCGCGGAAGGCCTCTGAGGAACAGGTCGCGCAAGCCTGGGTCGGTGACCATGCGCCGTTCGAGGCCGGGGTTGATGACCTGGGCCGGCAGGATCGCATTGACACGCACGCCGCGGCCCGACCATTCGGTCGAGAGCTCGCGCGTCATCTGGGCAACGGCGCCCATCGCCATGACATAGGCGATATGACCGCGGCCCATTCCTGTCAGGCTGGCGATAGAGCCGATATTGACGATGCTGCCGCGTCCGACTGCCAGCATCCTGCGTCCCGCCTCCTGGCAGGCGCAGAACCGGCCAAAGACGATGTTTCGCCAGGTCTGCTCCACCGCTTCCAGCGGGATGTCCTCCGGCGGGCCCAGCACGGCTTCGCCGGCGACATTGCCCAGAAAATCGATCCGCCCGAACTCGCGATCGAGCTGGGCGAAGATGGCGCGGATTTGTTCGGGCTCGGAAACGTCGCAGGTCACCACTACGGCGCGGCGTCCCAGCTTCTGAATGTCTCCCGCGGTCTTTTCCAGCCCGGCAATGCTGCGGCCCGCCAGCATCAGGTCGGCGCCCGCCTCGGCCAGCGCGATGGCCATGGCGCGGCCCATGCCGCTGCCGGCGCCGGATACCAGCGCCACGCGGCCCGAAAGATCGAATAGCGACGATACATGCCGCGTCATGTGCGATTACCTAGGAAGCGAGAAAGCCAGCCACATGTTCCTTATCGGCCTTGGCGCGATACAGCAGAATGAACAGCACCGCACAGATCATGGTGATGCCGGCCGATATCAGGATGGCCGGCGTGAAGGAATGGAAATGCTGGAAGACCACGCCCATGAGAATGGGCGAGCCGATGCCGCCGACATTGCCGACAAAGTTGACAAAGCCGCTGGCGAATCCTGCGCCCCTGGGACCTGACAGTTCCGCGGGTATCGACCACATCGGTCCCAATATCGACATGACAAAGGCATAGCCCAGCGACATGGCGGTCACCGATGCATAAAGGTTCGAGACATACGGGGTGACGACCAGCGCGGCAGTGCCCAGGAAAAGTCCGGAAAATATGACCCTGCGGCGCGCCGTGGCGGAATCCATGCCGCCATCGGTCAGTGCGCGCACCAGCCGGCCGGCACCCAGCACGGTGATGATGGCGAAGATGTAAGGCTCCATCGCCATGACGCCCATCTGTTTCAGCGACATGTGATACTGGTCGGTGAGATAGGTGGGATACCAGGTGAGAAACATGAAGTTGATGAAATCCAGGCCAAAATTCGCCATGCCCACCGCCCACAGCGAGGGACGGCCCAACAACATGCGAATGTAACCGGGCGGCAAGGGCGAGTTGTCTGTCGCAACCTGGTCATGGCGAATCCAGGCCAGCTCCTGCGGCGAGACGCGAGGGTCGTCGGCAGGATCATCCTTGGTGTAGATATAGAAAGCCGTTCCGAGCAGTCCGGCGACCAGACCGGTCACGATAAAAGCGGCTTGCCACCCCCAAAACGCTATGATGAAGGCGACAATGGGCGGCGCCACCGCCGCACCTATGACCAGCCCGAGATTCTGCAGTGACATCGCCTGGGCATATTCGACTTTCGGGAACCACCGGCTCATCAGCACCGACGCGGCCGGCCAGGTTACGGCCTCCGCAATGCCAAACGGAATGCGGAAGAAAACCAGCGCGGCAAATGACGTCGCCAGGGTCGTCAAGGCCAGAAGGATGCACCACGCCCACAAGGCATAGAGATATGTCAGGCGCGGGCGCAGCCATGACGCGAAAAGTCCGGCGGGGATCTGGGCAAGCGCATACGACCAGGAAAAGGCGCTCAAAACCAAACCGAGTTGGGTTGGAGACAGGTTCATTTCCTTTCGCAGCACCGGCGCGGCCACGGAGAGGTTTGTCCTGTCCAGATAACTCACGGTCGCGATCAGAAAGACCGCAAACATGACCTTCCAGCGGATACGGGTAGGAATTGCGTCCATTATGTTTCTTCCCCTGAAAGGCGCCTAAGCCGCATCGTTGCTACTGCGCACCCATCAGGGCGCGTTGGCTGCTTCCGCCATCTTGTCCACCGCCCGCTGGAAGCTTGCCTGACGGGCCTCGCGTGCAGCGGCCTGGGCCTGGGCATCACCCACCGGAGTCTGATTCCACATCAGGGTGTAGACGATCTTGGAATGGGCCCCGTCCACCGGCTCGACCCCCACGGTGCCGTGATAGAAAATCGGCGTATAGGGCTGGGCATAGGTGTAGGACAACGGCGTGCGCGCCACCGCGATTTCCACCGTCGGCGTGGTTCCGACCATCACGGTACGCACCGAGCCAACCTCGCCCTTGCCCGAATTGATGGTGCAGCCCTTGAGACGATCCAGAAAGCGCAAGATGGCGCACCAATCGTGGCCGCCGATACGATCCCAGGTTATATCGGCCGGCTTGTTGGTGTTGGCGGTCAAAGTCAGAATGGTCCAATCCGCGGGCTGCGGGGTCTGGGCCTGAGCCGACGTTAAGCCAAACGCCACAAGCGCGATGGTTGCCAAAATCTTTTTCATTGTTCTGCCTCCCTGTCTACGGGCCGCAGCTTCGCCTTTTTTCAGCGCGATGGCGAGTTCTCCTTTGCGCATGCGAGCGTGTCCCTGCCCGAAAACCTCATCGCGCCGGTCCTGCAGGCCAGCACCCTTCCCGCCGTCGTGGCGGCAAGTTTTTGAATATCCTTCGCATTGGCGAACAGGCGAGGCCGGCGAATAGGCGCGAGCTGCGCATATCCGCCGCGCCGCCTCAGTTGGCCTTCTTCGCCGCAACCAGTTCGATTTCGACCAGCGCGCCCGGCGTCGGCAAGCGTACCTGGAACGCCGCGCGCGACGGCCGGTTGGGCTGCTCCGGGGTGCCGAAGCGCTTGGCCCATTCGCCATTCAGGCCGGCGAAATCGATCTCGCCGCCCTTGGCGGGATCGCCCACCAAAAAGACATGGGCGGAAAACACATCGCCAAAGCCCAGGCCGTTCTTGGTCAGCATGGCCTGCAGCTTGGTGAGGATATTGTCGGCCTGCTGGACGGTGTCGCCCATGCGGCCGGGGCTGCCCGCCGGGATGCTGGCATTGATGGGGTCGGCGGTGGTGCCGCTGAAGTAATAGGTGTCGTAGCCCGCCGGCACGATGCGCTGGGCGCTGGCAGGCAGGACAGAGGTGCAAAGCGCCAGGGCCGCGCCCAGGCAAGCAAATTTCCAGGAAGCAATCATGGCAATATCTCCTTATTGGGAAAATGACCCGGAGAGTATGCACGCCAAACGTCCGCGCGCATCAGGCAATTTCAGGTGCCGTGCGCGGCGATCGCGGCCAGGAATACCGGGCCGAAGTCCTTCAGCTTGGCCGCGCCCACGCCATTGACGCTGGCGAATTCGCTGAGATTGCGCGGGGATAAGGCGGCCATGTCGATCAATGTGCGGTCCGAAAAGATCACATAAGCCGGCACACGGCGTTCGCGCGCCAGCTTAAGCCGGACCGCCTTCAGCGCCGCCAGCAGTTCAGGATCGCCGCCGTCGCTCAAGGCTGCCGCATCGGCGCGCGCCTTGGCTCGCGCCGGTGCAGCCTCGCGGAAGTGGAACAGGCTTGTCCCGCGCCGCAGGTCTTCGCCCCGCTCGGTTATGCCCAAGCCGCCATGATCGTCGGGGGTGAGGAATCCGGCTGCCACCATCTGGCGGATCAGCGACGTCCAGTCTTCCTTCTTGCGGGTCGCTCCGCTGCCGAAACAAGCAAGCGTGTCATGTTCGCGTTCCTTGATCTTTTGGGTGCCCGCGCCGCGCAGGATGTCGATGACATGGCCGGCGCCAAAGCGTTCGCCCGATTGCAAAACTGCCGCCAGCACGGTTTGCGCCTCCCGGGTACCGTCTTTCAACGGCGTACTGTCCAGGCAGTTGTCGCAATTGCCGCAAGGCTCCGCAGCTTCCCCAAAATATTGCAGCAGGATCTGGCGGCGGCATCCCCCCGCCTCGCAATAGCCGATGAGAGTCCCCAACCGGCCATGGGCGCGTCGCTTGTGCTCGTCGCTGGCCTCTTCATTGTCGATGAACATGCGGCGCATGCGGATATCACCCGATCCGAACAGCATGTGCGCCTCGGCAGACCTGCCGTCGCGGCCGGCGCGTCCGATCTCCTGGTAATAGGCTTCCAGGTTGCCGGGCAGATCGGTGTGAAAGACATAACCCACGTCCGGCTTGTCGATACCCATGCCAAAGGCAATGGTCGCCACCATCACCACCCCCGCCTCGGTCATGAAGCGGTTCTGGTTGGTGTCGCGCATCTCCTTGGTCATGCCGGCGTGATAGGCCAGCGCCCGCACCTTGCTGCGTCCCAGGAACGCCGCCGTCTCTTCGGTCTTCTTGCGCGACAGGCAATAGACAATGCCGCTCTTGCCCGCATGGCGCTGCACGAAATCCATCAACTGCGCCTTGCCGTCATTGCGCGCCGCGACGCTGAGCTTGATGTTGGGCCGGTCGAAGCCAAGCACCAGGGTCTCGACTTTGCCGGCGAACAGCCGGGCGGCGATGTCGCGGCGCGTTGCTTCGTCCGCCGTCGCGGTCAGGGCAATGATCGGCACTCTGGGGAACAGTTCGCGCAGCCGCGACAGCTGCTCATATTCGGGGCGGAAGGCGGGCCCCCATTGCGAGATACAGTGCGCCTCGTCCACCGCGATCAGGCGGATATCGGTGCGGGCCAGCGCCTCCAGCATCCGCTCCGTCATCAACCGCTCGGGCGCCAGATATAAAAGACGGGTCTCGCCCGTCGTCACCCGCCGCCAGGCTGCGATATTCTCATCTCGGTCGATGGAGGAATTGATGGTGTCGGCTGCAACCCCCGCCAGGCGCAGTGCCGCCACCTGGTCCTGCATCAGCGCCACCAGCGGCGAAACCACCACGGTCAGACCGCCCAGCACCAGCGCCGGCACCTGGTAGCAGAGCGACTTGCCCGCGCCGGTCGGCATCACCGTCAGGACGGGACGCCCGGCCAGCAAACTGTCCATCGCCGCGGCCTGGCCGGGGCGAAAATCATCAAAGCCGAACACATCCTTGAGGATGCGCCGCTTGGGATCGTCGAAAGTGGCAATTTGCTGATTCACGCGGCCTTATAACACGGCTAGCGATTCTCCAGCCGCGCATGCAGCCTGCGAATGATGTCGCCTGCGGTTCGCTCGCAAACGCCCGGCACCAGCGCATGCGCCAGCGCCGCCAACCCCGCAGCGAGCAGTGGTAAGGCAAAGGACAGCGCCACGCGTTGATGCTGGAAATAATTTTCCCCGGCCGAGGCGGGATGAGACAGAAACAGACGCCGGAACATCGCCAATCCCCTTATTGCGCCGCATCATTCTAGCGCAAAGGAGCGGGCTTGTGTGGCGTCTGGTTTGCCGGAATATTGGGCAGCAACAAATGGAGGGGATCATGAAATACGCAATTCTCGGCGCGGCCTGCATCTTGGCATGCAGCAACGCGGCCTTTGCCGCCAACGCGACGCGCGCGCCCTTCGGTGCGTTGTCCGACGGTAGCAAGGTCGAGGCCGTCACCCTGACCAACGGCGCGGGCATGACCGCCAAAATCATGACCCTGGGCGCCACGCTGCAATCCCTGATTGTGCCGGACAAGGCCGGGCACAAGGACGATGTCGTGCTGGGTTACGACACGGTGCAGGAATATCTCAGCCATCCCGATTATTTCGGCGCCTCGGTGGGGCGCTATGCCAACCGCATCGCCAAGGGCAAATTCTCCATCGACGGCAAGGGTTACACGCTGGTCACCAATGACGGGCCGAACTCGCTGCATGGCGGCCCCCATGGCTTCGACAAGCGGATGTGGAAGATCGACTCCGTTACCAGCGGCCCGGACGCCAAGGCGGTGTTCAGCTATGTCAGCGCCGATGGCGAAGAAGGCTTTCCCGGCGAGCTGAAAGTCACTGCCACCTATTCGCTGAACGAGCAGAACGAGCTGAAGCTGGAATACAAGGCCACCACCTCAAAGCCCACGGTGCTGAACCTGACCAACCATTCCTATTTCAACCTGTCGGGCAACGACGCGCGCGATGTGATGGGCAACATGGTAACCCTGCATGCCACAAAATTCACGCCGGTGGATGCGACGTTGATTCCAACCGGCGAGCGCCGCGCGGTGGCCGGCTCGGCCTTCGACTTCCGCGCGCCCCACCGGGTGGGTGACCGCATCCGCGATGCCCGCGACCAGCAGATCCGCTATGGCCGCGGCTATGACCACAACTACATCGTGGACGGCGCGGCGTTCGCCGGTCGGGATCAGGGTCGCATCCACGGGCGTGAATTTCGCCGCATGCAGGGTCACCATATTGCCCATCACGTCGCGCGCGTCATTGCCCGACAGGTTGAAATAGGAATGGTTGGTCAGGTTCAGCACCGTCGGCTTTGAGGTGGCGGCCTTGTATTCCAGCGTCAGCGCATTCTGCTCGTTCAGCGAATAGGTGGCGGTGACTTTCAGCTCGCCGGGAAAGCCTTCCTCGCCATCGGCGCTGACATAGCTGAACACCGCCTTGGCGTCCGGGCCGCTGGTGACGGAGTCGATCTTCCACACCCGCTTGTCAAAGCCATGGGGGCCGCCATGCAGCGAGTTGGGGCCGTCATTGGTGACCAATGTGTACCCCTTGCCGTCGATGGCGAACTTGCCCTTGGCGATGCGGTTGGCATAGCGCCCCACCGAGGCGCCGAAATAATCGGGATGGCTGAGATATTCCTGCGCCGTGTCGTAACCCAGCACGACATCGTCCTTGTGACCGGCCTTGTCCGGCACGATCAGCGATTGCAATGTTGCGCCCAGGGTCATGATCTTGGCGCTCATGCCGGCGCCATTGGTCAGCGTCACGGCTTCGATCTTGGTGCCGTCGGACAGCGCGCCGAAAGGGGCGCGCACCGCATTGGCGGCAAAGGCCGTGTTGCTGCACACCACTAAGCAGGCCGTGCC
>CANCMM010000082.1:0-7156 GCA_947379335.1 Alphaproteobacteria bacterium
AATATTATTTCAACCGGAGGGCCTAATCGCCCCGACTAGCGACAGCGTAGTGCCGCCGCGATAGCGGGTAACTGGCTCTATCAGCCTAATCCCCTAGGGCAATGCCGTCCCGGCGGGGGTCGGCGGCCCCGATATAGCCCCCTTTGACCTTCTGGATGCCGTGCAGGCCGCTGCCCTCGACCTGGGGCACCTGGACGGTGTGGCCCATGGCGGTCAGCTGGGCCGCTAGTTGGTCCGAGGTGGCAGACTTCTCCAAAAGAGTATTGCCGTTCATGTTGATCTCATGGGGCATGGAAATCGCGTCCTTGGGACTCATCTTGGCGTCCAGGATGCCGATCAGGATCTGGGCGACATAGTCGATGATCGCGGGCCCGCCCGGCGATCCCACCGAAACCAGGAAGTTCCCTTTCTTGTCGAACACGATGGTGGGCGACATGGCCGACAGCGGCAGCTTGCCCGGCGCCGGGGCATTGGCCACCGGCTTGCCGTCGCGCACCGGCTGGAAGGAGAAGTCCGTCAGCGTGTTGTTGAGCATGAAGCCCCTGGTCATGATCTCGGCGCCGAACACCGACTCCACCGAGGTGGTCATGGCGATGACTTCACCGGAATCATCCACGATGGTCATGTGGCTGGTGCCGTGCAGAACCGGCGAGACCTGCGGCGCCAGCGCGGCATGCTTCTGCGGCGGCGTGCCGGCGGTGGCGGTGCCCATGTCCTTGGCCGGATCGATCAGCGCGGCGCGGCTTTGCATATAGCCCTGGTCGGTCAGGCCGCGGATCGGCACATCCACGAAGGCCGGATCGCCCAGATACATGGCGCGGTCGGCATAGGCCAGGCGGCTGGCTTGGGCGAACAGATGCGCGCCGCTGACGGTGTTGGGGGTGAGCTGCTCGGGCGTGAAACGCTGTAGCATGCCCAATATCTGCAGCACCGCGATGCCGCCGGACGAAGGCGGACCCATGGAGCAGAGGCGATATTCACGATAATTGCCGCACACGGGCGCGCGTTCCTTGGCCTGATAGTTCGCAAGATCGGCCAGGGTCATGCCGCCTTGCTGGCGCGGCGCATGCTGCACCTTGTCCACGATCGCCTGGGCGATTTCGCCTTTGTAGAATCCGTCCGAACCTTCGGCGGCGATCTTGCGCAAGGTCGCGGCATATTCGGCGTTCTTGTAGATTTCGCCTTCCGCCAGCGGCGTGCCGTCGGCGTGATAGAAGTGCGCCTTCAGGTCCGGCATGTTGGCGCCGCGGGTGAAGTTCTTGATGGTGCGCGCCAGCTTGGGCCCGACGGGAAAGCCGTCATCGGCCAGCTTGATTGCGGGCTCCAGCAGTTTGGCCCATGCCAGCTTGCCGTATTTCTTGTGCGCCAGCGCCAGCATCTTTACGACGCCCGGAATGCCCACGGATAAGCCGCCGGGAATGGCGTCGGGCTTGGTGCGCGGCTGGCCACCCGCATCCAGAAACATGGTCGGCATGGCCGAGGCCGGCGCCATTTCGCGGCCGTCAAAGCTGGTGGTGTGCTTGGTCTTGGGATCATAGACCAGCATGAAGGCGCCGCCGCCGATGCCCGATGATTCCGGCTCGACCAGACCCAGCACCATCTGGCTGGCGATGGCCGCATCCACCGCGCTGCCGCCGGCGCGCATCATCGCAAGGCCCGCTTCGGCGGCGTGCGGATTGGCGGCGGCGATCATGTGATGCTGGGCGACGGTTTCGGTCACCTGGGCCTGCGCGGGCAGGGTGCCAAAGATCAGCGCGGCGGCGAGAAGCGTTTTCAGACCGGAATTAAAAAGCTTCATCGCAAACCTCGGCAGCAAACTCGCGAGGATGGTATGCGCCTTGATCGTGATGTCACAAATGAAAAAGCCCCGCTGCGACAGCGGGGCTTTCCTCATAAAAGATTGCCTAAATTCAGCGCACGAAGACGCGCACTTCGCTCACGGTTGCGCCCGGATCGGTGGTCGAGGCCACGTTCAAGCGGGTGGCGGGCACGCCCATGTCGGTCATGGAGCGCATCACGTCCTGGGCATGGCGGCGGGCGGTGGACTGGGCGATCTGCACCGAAGCGGCGGTGCCGCGGGTGGGCGAAACCGCGACCACCTGGAAGTTGGCGCCGGGACGGTTCTGCAGCGCCTGGTTTAGCGCGGCATACAGGATCTGCTGATAGTCCACGTCGGCATGGTCGAACTTGACCACCACCAGCGGGGTGCCGGCGCCCGACACGGAGGTTCCCGAACCCAGGCCGCCGGTCACGCCACCGCCATAAAAGTCGCCGCTCTTGATCGAAGCGGCCAGGGTGGTGAGGTTGGAACGCTCGGTGGCGACATAGGCGGTCTGGCGCTGGATGCCGTCGGCGACTTCGCGCAGCAGGCGGTCGATCATCACGATGGTCTGGCTGGTCTGGTCTTCCAGCAGGCGCAGCTGGCGATGATCTTCATCGACCGCGCCCGACACGTTGTAGGTGGCGCCGATCTGGTCCAGCGCATAATGGGCGGTGGAGCTGTCATTGGTGACGTCGGTGCCTAGCGCATTCAGGGAATTGACGTTGGCCGACAGGGCATCGAGCTGGCCCTGGGCGGCGTTCCATTCCGACACCAGTTCCGGGTTGCCGCGGGTGGTGCCCACCTGCAGGCGGGTGGTGATATGGGCCTTGGCTTCCTGGTAGGAGCCGGCGGCGCCCGCGCCCTGGTTGCGCAGGTCGGCAAGGCGGGCGGAATTGGCGGCCAGCTTCTGCTGCAAGCCCGCGACCTGGGCGCGGATGGCCTGGGTGGTCTTGCTCACGGCGGTGCCGGTATCGGCGCCCCCGTCGATGGTCACCGGGGTGATGGTGGCCACGGGTGCGGAACCTGCGGTGATGGGCATGGCCGTGGTGGAAGCGGCGCTTGGCGGCGCCCCGGCATCAGCGGCGCTGGGCGGGAAAGCGTCGGCGGAAGCCTCGCTGTCTTCGCCAAACAGGCTGTCGACGCTGGAACAGGCGGTCAGGTTGAGACCGGCCGTCAGCGCAAAAGCCAGAAACAGGCCCTTTTTGAGCCCGTGCTGTGCTGAAAATCCCCTCATTATGCTCTCCGCTGCCCGGCGCCATGCCCGGCCCCCACCGGCCGACCTTGGAGAATGGCGCCAAAACCCAACCCCGTCCGCGCCTTTACGGCTGGCGGACCTTGGCTGTCAGTCTTAACCAGAGGGGCGGGGGGCGACAAGGGAGCACAACGTCGCTTGGGGTGGAAAACTGCACGTTTCACCGTGACTTGGGCGGAATCTGGGTTGTGTGCCGCAGATGCCGCAGACAGATGGCAGGGGTCCTTGCCTTTGGGGAGGGTCCTGAATAGGTTCGCGCCCTCAAAACGCACCCGTAGCTCAGCTGGATAGAGCACCAGACTACGAATCTGGGGGTCAGGAGTTCGAATCTCTTCGGGTGCGCCATTTTTCTTCGTCCGCGATGCGGACGAAGGAAAAATGGCGCAGGCAAGCCCGCCGAAGCGGTCGAAACATCCTCAATCCGCCATTACCCATCCGTCGACCAGCTTGACAGTTTTCAGGCCCGCGCATCTGCTTCGCCGTCCCAACGCGACGGAGGAACATCATGTGCGATGAGTTTATTCACC
This sequence comes from Alphaproteobacteria bacterium, assembly GCA_947379335.1. Taxonomy (GTDB): domain Bacteria; phylum Pseudomonadota; class Alphaproteobacteria; order Micropepsales; family Micropepsaceae; genus Rhizomicrobium. The sequence goes on from CANCMM010000082.1 coordinate 3,602, forward strand.
CCGGCCTGGTCACCGATTCCCGGCTTTCGCGGCGCGGCTTTGCCGCCATGACTGTCGCCGCTGCCAGTGTCGCCGCCAATCCGGCACTCGCTCAATCCAATGTCGTGGAAAAAGATGTTCAGATGAAAACCGCCGACGGCATGTGCGACGCGGCTTTGTTTTATCCGGCGGCCAAGGGCACCTACGCCGCCGTGCTGATGTGGCCCGACATCATGGGCCTGCGCCCAGCCTTCCGCGACATGGGGCGGCGCTTGGCGGCCCAGGGTTATGTCGTGCTGGTGCCCAATCCTTTCTACCGCTCGGCCAAGGCGCCGGTGATTGGCGACAATTTCGATTTCTCCAATCCCGAGCAGCGCGCCAAGCTGATGGGCTATCGCGGCGCCATGACCAATGACGGCATTGATCACGACGCTGTCGCCTATCTGGCGTTCCTGGACGCGCAGCCGCAGACCAGCAAGACGCACAAGGCCGGCGTGCAGGGCTATTGCATGGGCGGGGCGCTGTCGTTCCGCGCCGCCGCCGCTGTTCCGGGCCGCATCGGCGCGGTCGGCAGCTTCCATGGCGGCAACGGGCTGGTGACGGACAAGCCGGACAGCCCGCACCTGCTGATCGCCAAGACCAATGCCGCCTACCTGATCTGCCAGGCGCAGAATGACGATGCGCAGAATCCGAAGATGAAGGATGACCTGAAGGCCGCCTTCGCCACCGCGGGCAAGACCGCGACAGTGGATGTGTACCAGGCCAATCATGGCTGGTGCGTCAAGGGCGGCGCGGTCTACAACGAAGCGGAAGCCGAACGCGCCTGGACGGCGCTGAGCCAGCTATACAAGACCAGCCTGAGCTGACGCCTTAGTTTTGACACCGGGCAGACGGACAACCGCCATGGGGCTGTTCTTCTCGCCGCCATCACCATTTCGTCACATGCGTGCCGCCATATTGAAATGGCGCGGCCGCGGCAAGCCCACCCGCCATTCAGGCGCAATGTCATTTCCAAGACAAGGATGAACCCCTCGTGAGCGACCAAAACGAAACATCACGGTGCACGTCTTGAGCAGTCCCTGGAGCACGCCGGGCGGCGGCGGCAGAAAATTGCCGAACATGAATGTGGATTTCGACAAGCTGCCCAAGGGCACTGTGGGCGCGGGCATCGGCGTCATCGCGCTGCTGGCGATCCTGTTTTCGGCCTCCTACACGATCGATGAGGGCGAGCGCGGCGTGATTCTGCGCCTGGGAAAAATCGTCGGCGAAGCGGGACCGGGACTGCATTTCAAGCTGCCGCTGATCAACAGCATCGAAAAGATCTCCGTGCAGATCCAGAAGGAAGCGTTTGAGAAGACCGCGGCCGGCGACAACAGGCTGCAGGCCTATTCGCGCGACCAGCAGCCGGCAACCATCGCGATGGCGGTCAATTATCACGTCACCGACGCCTCCGCCGTCTATGCGCAGTTCGGCTCATTGATCAACATGAAATCGCGCATCATCAATTCGCGGGCCTATGAACAGGTGAAGAATGTCTTCGGCCAGTTCGACGCCGCCGATGCCATTCAGAAGCGCGCGCTTTTGAATGCCGAAGTGTTTGCCGCGATCCGCAAATCCGTGAGCGGGCCGCTGGTGGTCGACAGCGTGCAGATCGAGGACATAACTTTTTCGAACCAATATGAGACCGCCGTGGAGGCGCGCATGCAGGCGGTCGTCAAGCAGCAGCAGGCCGAAGCGGACAAGCAGAAGCGCATCATCGACGCCGATGCGTCCGCCTATGAAGTGAAGGCGGCGGCCGACGCCAAGGCGCACCAGATCGAAGTGCAGGGCAAGGCGGAAGCCGGCGCCATCCAGGCGCGGGGCGATGCTTTGCGCAACAATCCCAGCCTGCCGACCCTGGTAGCGTCCGAGAAGTGGAACGGCGTGCTGCCCACCACCATGGTGCCGGGCAACGTGCTGCCCTTTTTGAATATCAAGTAGGGCCTGAATATCAAATAGACGCCTTAAATTTTCAGGGCGCGGATGCGGTGGTTCTCGGAATCGCCGATGTAAAGCAGGCCGGCATGGACGAACAATCCATGCGGCCGCGCCAGCGCGCATTTCAGGGGATCGCCGTCCGGCCCGTCGCCGCGCAGCCCCGTGCCCGCCACGGTTGAGACCGTGCCGTCATGCAGCGACACGCGGCGGATCACATGATTCTCGGTGTCGGAAATATAAAGACTGCCGTCCGGCGCATAGGCGATGCCCTTGGGACCGTTCCAGGTCGCATCCCGCGCCGGTCCGCCATCGCCGCCATAGCCTTTGGCGCCGGTGCCCGCGATGCGCGTCAATGTTTGCTTGCGCGGATCAATGGCGAAGACTTTGTTTCCCTCGCGCAGGATCAGATACATGGTGCCGTCCGGCGCGCTGTCGATGGAGCGCGGTCCATGCAGCGGTGCGGTGAGCGGCGCTGTGTCCGGCGTGTCGCTCACCTCGCCATTGCCGGCGAAGGTGGTGATCACGCCGGTGGCGGCATCGCGGCGGCGGATGCGGTTGTTCTGGATATCGCAGATATAAAGATTGTCGGCGCGGTCCAGCGCGATGCTGTGCGGCTGTTTGAACAGCGCGTTCGTCGCCGGTCCGCCATCGCCGCCGAAACCCGGTGTGCCGGTGCCTGCGAAGGTCAAAATTCTACCCGTGCGCGCCTCGATTTTGCGGATCACATTGGCATCCCGCTCCGCCACCAGCATGTTGCGGCTTCTGTCAAAGCGCACTTCGTGCGGGGCGCTGAGCTGTGCGGCGACCGCCTTTTCGCCATCACCGGCATGGCCCTTCATGGTGTTGCCCGCCACCACCGACACTTTGCCGGATGTCATTCTCAGCACGCGATTGCTGCCGAAATCGGCCCAATAGAGCGCGCCGTCGGGCCCGATGCACACGCCATAGGGCTGGTCGAGCCTGGTGTTCAGCGCCGCGTCACCCTCCTGCGCCACGCCCTGAATGCCTGATCCCACGATTGTGACGATATGCTTTTCTGCTGCGCGCGCACCGGTGGCGAATGCCAGCCCGGCAGTGATCGTCGTGCGGCGGCTCAGGTTCATTTTACGGCGCCGGTTCGTTGGTTGCAGCGATCAGCAGGCGCACGAATTCCTTCATCTTGTCGCCATCGATCCAGCGCACCACCGCCACCATGTCGTGCTGATAATCCACAAAGATGATGTTGGCGCCGTCGCCGTTGTAGGAAAGGCTGTCCTCGCGCGCCGCCGGATAGCGCTGCTTGCCGGTGTTCAGGTACCAGTTGCAGAAGCCGTAGCCGGGATTGGGCACGGTGGGGGTGCGCGCCATCGCCACCCACTTGTCCGACAACACCGTCTTGCCGCCCCACTTGCCCTTGTTGAGGCCGAGCAGACCCAGCCGCGCCTGGTCGCGCGCCGAGATGAACATGCCGCCGCCCCAATGGCCGCCGCCGCTGACGACCTTGATGCGCTTACCGTCGATTTGCGTGAAGGCATTGTCATAGCCTTCCCAATGCCAGGCATCCGACATGCCGATGGGATCGGCGACATATTCCTTCAGCACCTCTGGCAGCGGGCGCTT
>CANCMM010000083.1:0-7125 GCA_947379335.1 Alphaproteobacteria bacterium
CGCGCAGTCCACGATGATCGCCTTCTTGCCCATCTTGGACGCCGCGCGCGCCAGGCTGACGGCGATGGCGCTGCGGCTTTCGCCGCTGTCGATCGAGGTCACAGCGACGATGGCGGCGCCTTCGCCGTCCTTGGCTTCCAGCTGGCGCACCAGCCCCGCCATGGCGTGGGAATATTTGCTGGCCGGATAATCCAGCACGAAATCGGCAGCCCGCAACTGGGCGGTGTCGTTGATCTCGCCCAGAATGGGCGGCCCGCTCCACACCGCGACCGGCGATTTGGGCTTTGCGGCGCGCGGCATGGGGCGCGGGATCGGCGGGACGATGGTTGCGCGCGGACTTCCATTGACCCGAACCGGCATCATCGGGCCCAGCTTTTCCACGATCAGCGCCGCCAGCACGCCCAGCAGCAGGCCCAGCGGCAGCGAGGCGCCCAGGATCAGCATGCGCTTGGGTCCAGCCGGATGCAGGGGCACTGAGGCGTTGGAGATGACGCGGCTTTCGGGTGTCTGCACATCATCCAGGTTCTGGCTCTGGCGAAGGCGCTGGACAAAGGCTTCGTATTGCAACCGGGTGGAGCTGGCGTTGGATTCCAAGGCCTGCAACTGCACCCGCGCCATGTTCTGGGTGCGGGCGGTGCCTTCGGTGCCGCCCAGGCTGCCTTGCAGCGAGTTCAACTGGGCGCGCGCCACCAGCACGTCATTGCCGGCGCTGGCGGCCAGCCGGTTCACTTCCTGGGTGATCTTGAAGCTCAGGTCGCGCTTCTGTTCCTGGATGGCCTGCATCTTGGGATGCAGCGGGCCGTATTTGGTGTTTGCGTCGGATTCCTGCGCCAGCAAGGTTGCCTGCTGGGTGCGCAAGCCCACGATCAACGGTGAGGACACGATCTGGGCGACGTCGGCGGGATTGCCCGACGCCACCAGCTGGCCGATGCGGTCATTGATGGCCAGTTTTTCCGCCAGCACCGAACGCGCCGCCACGACCTGGGCAGAAATGCCGACCATCTGCTGGTCGACGATGGAGCTGCCGGGTGCGGAGTCGTTGAGATTGTGCTCGGCCTTGTAGCGCTGAATGGCTTCCTGCTGAATCTGCAGCTGCTGCGACAGGTCCTGCAGCCGGCGGTTCAGCCAGTCGGTGGTGGCGGTGGTGGCGCCGACCTTGGTGGCGATCTGGGATTTCACATAGGCATCGGCCAGGGTGTTGGCGATCAACGCGGCCTTGCCCGCCTCGCGCGATGAGGCGCTGATGGTGATGGTGGTGGAAAGACCCTGGGTGTCGGCCCAGACATGGCGCTGCAGCGCGTCCACCACGCGGTCGCGGTTCAGAGTGCCGCCGGCCGGGGTGATGTTCTCGAACCAGTTCTTGGGATTGAGCAGCGAGAACATCTCGCCGACCAGATCCACCAGGCTGGGCTGGGCCAGGCCCGGATTGAATTCGGGATCGTCATACAGCTTCAGCCGGTCCACCACGGTGGAGGCCAGATCGCGCGAGGTGATGATCTGGATCTGATTCTGCACCGCGGCCGGATCGTTGCCCAGGGGCGTCAGCACCGCCGACAAATCCGTGACGTTGTTCTTGCGCGGATCCAGGATAACGACCGCCGAACTGGAATAGGTGGTGGGCAGCACCAGCGCCACGGCCAGCGCGCACAGCACGGTGGCCAGCAGCACACGGGTGATGAGCACGCGGCGCGCATCCAGCAGGCGGATGAAGTCGGCGAACTGGAACGCGCCGGGGGCATACTGCGGCGGGGCCGCGTAACCGCGCGGCACGTAATGGGCCGGGGTCAGGCTGGGTGGAGGCCGGTATGGAGACATCTCGCGCAAACAGCCCTTTAAGGGCGGCCAATCTAAAAGCCCCCCAAGGGTTTAACTTTTACCGGCGGCTGCCTGATGAATGGTTAACGTCGCCGGCCGCCGCCGGCGCATCACCCCCCGAAAACGGTTCTTTTTGCGGTTAAAACGGGTCCCGGCGCGCTTTCCAGCAGAGCCCGGACGGCCGGCGGGGCGGACCGGACACAGGCACGCACCACGTTATGGTCGTCCCAGGGCACGTCATGAAAGGCGCGGCCGAACCAGGGGCTGCGCGGGTCGCGCAGCCATTCGCGGGGGAAAAGCGCGATCTCGGAGCGGTCGGTCGCCGCCGGGCGGGTGCGGCCACCAAGCCCGGCCGCCTGCAACAAGGCCGCGGGCAGGTCTTCGTCCAGCGCCAGATGCGTGGTCGGGGTGGCGCGGGCATTCATTTCCAGAAGATGCACATGGCCCTTTGCGTCCCGGATGTAGTCCAGCCCGAACAGGCCCGACAGGTTCAGCGCAGCGGCGATGGCGATGGCGGACGCCTCCATCTGCGGGCAGGGCACATGGGCAATCACGCTGGCCGGACTGGTGGGGGTGGTGGACAGCAGCACGTCGAAATGATGCGACCCCACGACCTTGCCCCGCCAGCAAGCGATGGAGCTGGTGGCGGCCGCGCCGCTGATGAAGGCCTGGGCGCTGATGCGGACGGGTGCCGGGGTCAGCGCGCGGGTGAGGAAATGCAAGCCCCGGCCGCGCACCGCCCGCGCCGCATCGCGCAGGCGCGATGGGCTGTTCATGCGGTGGAAGGCGCCCCGGGCTTCTTCGCGGGTGGCGGCGATGACCACGCCTTCGCCGCCCCAGCTGTGATCGCATTTGATGACCAGTGGCAGGCCCAGCTGGCGCATGGCCTCTTCCAGTTCTTCTTCGCTGCTGAGCGCAGTGGAGGCGGCGGCCGGCGCACCCGCCTTTGCGGCGGCGTCCAGGAATTCCATTCGGCCCATGATGGGCGCACCACGGCTGCGGTTCACCAGCTCGGCGGCCTGGTCATCGCAGGGAATGATCATGTCGGGCCGCGCCGCGGCGATGGCGCTGGTCAGCGAGTCCATGGCGATGATCGGGTAATAGTCATGCATCCGCGAAGGATAGCGCGAGCGTGCGAGCAGTCCGCGCGGCGGACGCAGCGCTTCAACATAGGCGCCCACATCCGTGAATGCGCAGGCCAGCTGCGCCGGGAACGGCCAATCCAGGGTGGTTGAAACGAGCAAGATACCGGCGGACATGCCGGGAACTTTATGCGGTGCGCGTCAATCATCGGTGAACGTCTTGAATGCTAATCTGTCGGGAAGTTCAGGAATAAGCGTCTCAAATCGGGACACCGGGGGAAAGTCGTGATTGATACCGCCATTGTCGGCGCCGGTCCTTATGGCCTTTCTCTGGCCGCGCATCTGAGCGCGGCGGGCGCGAACTTTCGCATCTTCGGCAAGCCGCTGACCAGTTGGCGCGAGAATATGCCCAAGGGCATGATGCTGAAATCGGACGGCTTCGCCTCCAACCTGTCAGCGCCCGATGCGCAATCCACCCTCAAGGCGTGGTGCACCGAACGCGGCATTGAATATGACGATGAATATATTCCGGTGCCGCTGTCGGTGTTCGTGGAATATGCCGCCTGGTTCCAGAAGCGCCACGTGCCCAGCCTGGAAGAGCATCAGGTGATTTCGGTTGCCCGGAGCAGCCGCGGCTTTATCCTGTGGCTGGACAATGGGGAAAGCTTGGAAGCGGCCAACGTCGTGCTGGCCGTCGGCATCAACTGGTTTCAGAATATGCCCGCATGCCTGAGCGGGCTGCCGGCTCAATTTTTGTCGCATTCCTTTGGCCATCGGGAACTGACCCAGTTCGCCGGCAAGCGCCTGCTGGTGCTGGGCGCCGGTTCTTCGGCCGTGAACACGGCGGTGATGGCGCAGGAAGCCGATGTCGACGTCGCGCTGGTGACGCGCGCCGATGAAATCCAGTTCCACACCCCGCCCGATCCGGATGCGGTATCGTGGCTTCGCGCCATTACCCATCCCTCCAGCGGCATCGGCCCGGGCTGGCGTTCCTTCCTGTGCACCAATGCGCCGCGCCTGTTCCGTCGCATGCCGGACGCGCTGCGCTTGCGTGCCACCAAGCGCCATCTGGGCCCTGAATCCGGCTGGTACATGCGCGGCAAGCTGACGGCGCAGCAGTATCTGGGTCACACAATCGAAGGTGCGCGCGCGCAAGGGGACCGTGCCGTGCTGGTCGCCCGTAACGATGAAGGCACTCGCGTCGAGATCGCCGCCGACCACATCATCGCGGCCACCGGCTTCAAGCCGGACCTGCGCCGCCTGCCGTTCCTCGACTCCAGCCTGCGCGACGCGATCGCGCATCTGGAGCATACCCCGCGCCTGTCCGGCAATTTCGAGACCAGCGTGCCGGGCCTCTACACGCTGGGCATCCTGGCGGCCAACAGTTTCGGTCCGCTGATGCGTTTCATGGTCGGTGCCGAATATGCCGCGCCGCGCCTGGCGGCGCGCTTGGTCAAGTCGGCGACGAAATCGCGGGCTGTCGCCTAGTAGTTGAGACGCCGTCCAGCGAAGGCTTGCGCCATCGCATCCCATAAGGGCTTCTTGCGCATCTGCGCGTCATAAGGCGTCTTGCGCAGCCGCCAGGCCAGCAGCTTGAGCTTCCATTCGTCCGGCGGATCGACATACCGGTCCGACAGGTTCCAGGTCAGCACCGCCTGGGTAGCCGGATTGTCCAGCGCCACGTCCAGGAAGCGCCGCGCCTCGTCCGCGACCGCCCGGTCGCGCGCCGCGATGTCATAAGATCCGCCGGTATCGTCCACATCCAGCTCGGTGATCAGGATGATCAGGCCGCGGTCGCGGATTTCCTGCAGGAAGGCGCGCAGCTTGCGCTGGTCTATCCTGTTGCCGAAGGCCGACAGATGGCCCTGTATCCCCAGCGCGTCTATCGGCGTCTTGCGTTTCAGCATCCCGTCCAGCAGCCGCAAGGTGATGGTGCGGAAGCGGTCATTGTCGGGGGACCCCTGTTCAAAGCCCCAGTCGTTATAGACCAGCTTGACCCTGGGATCGGCGGCGCGCGCGGCGTGGAACGCCATGTCGATATAGCTGGGCCCGAACGCATCCAGCCAAATGGAAGGACGAAGCCCATCGGCACGGATGGCGGTGCCTGGCGGCGCCAAGGCTTCATTGACCACGTCAACCGAGTCCATGCGATAGCGTTGCAGCACGGTCTGGATGTGACCGGTCAAAAGCTTTTCATCGCGCTTGGCCGCGAGCATCGGCGCCAGCCAGGGCGGATTGGCATAATACCAGCACAGCGTGTGGCCGCGCATGGACATGCGGTTCCTGGCGGCGAAGGCAAACAGCGCATCCAGGCCGGCAAAGTCATAAACGCCGGGCTTTGTCTCCAGCGCGCGCCGCTTCATTTCATATTCGGGCACCAGCTGGGCGGCTTCGCGCGCCAGGATGGGCGTGAAATCGACATCCTTCAGCTCATAGCTGGCGGCGGCGGTGCCGAAGGTGAAATTCCTGGCGGCAGCGATTGTCTTGAGGCTGCGCATGTCCTGCGCCGCGGCGGGAAGAGCCAGCGCGCTGGCGCCGGCGGCCAGCATCGTACGGCGTGAGATCACGCGCGCTCCAGCTTGGGCGCCGGCTTGTTTTCTTCAGAATCTGCGATGTTGATGCGCAGCCAGGAAATGGCGTGGTCGGCCAGACGGCGATAGCCACGACGTCCCAGGATGATCTGGAGGAAAATGACAACTGCCAGCGACGGGCGGTAGCAGCCGCGCAGCACGGCGTTGAGATACAGGATCAGCGCCATCAGCGGATGCTTGGGCGCCACCAGCTTGGCATAGGCCCAGCCGCGCGCACCGTGATAGGCGCGGGGCCGAATCTGCGGCCGCATCTTCGCGAGCCAGGCACCCAGCTTGTCGCCGCCCGCGCTGGCGGAGACGCGGGTGGGATCGAACTCGTCCTGCCAGACCGCGCCGGCCTCTTCCAGCATACGGAACTGGAGGCCGTCCAGCGCCAGGCGGATGGCGAAATCGGTATCCTCGGCGGGACGCAGGTTTTCGGCATAGCGCACGCGCGCCGCCGCCTCGCGCGGCGCGACCACCGTGATGGTGGGCACAAAACCGCGGTCGCACAAAAGATAGGTCGCCATGTCCTCGCCCGGCCGGATGGCGCGCGGCGGTTTCAAAAAGACGCGACCGCCGCCACGGTCCACTTGCACCCGGGCATAACCCACCAGCCCGCTGCTGTGCTCCAGCAGGGTCTTCATGCTGGCCAGGTGATGAGGCAGGAAAATGTCGTCGGAATCCAGCGGCGCAATGAAGCGGCCGCACGCGTGATCGATGGCGGTGTTGCGCGCTTTGCCGCCGCCGCCATTGGCCTGTGTGTAAAAGTGGATGCGCGGATCGGCAAAAGCGGCGGCCACTGCGCCGGGGTCATCCTTCGATCCGTCATCCACAATCACGATTTCGAAATCCTGGCAGCTCTGGGCGCGCACCGATTCGATGGCGCGCTTCAAGGCGGGCGCACGATTATAGACGGGGATGATGACGCTGAAGAACGGCATGCCCGCAGTCTAGCGGCACGCCCGTTAGCGGCTCGTTAATGAATGACGCCGCGCCAGGGCGTTCAGCGCCGCGATCACCAGCAAAAGCGAGACCCAGGTGACGCCGTCGCCCTCCAGAAAGTCGCTTTCCATGAAATTGTGCAGGATGGCGAAGACGAAGAGGGCCATCAGCATGGGCTTGAAGGCGTCGCCCCGGTCCAGGGTCCAGAAGCGCCGCATCGGCGCAATCATCGCCGCCAGCACGACCAGCGCAAAGCCGATGCCGCCGATGGTGACCAGCACCTGCAGATAGCCGTTATGGCCGTGACTGACCGCGTCCACCCAGGAGCCGCTGACATAATTGTGCAACGGCGACTGGCTCTTGGTGTCGGTGAAGGTGCCAAAGCCCGAACCCAGCATCGGATGGTCGGCGATATAGTGCAGCTCAGCAGCCCAGATCGCCGAGCGGCCGGTGAACTCGGTGGGGTCTTCCAGCATGCGGGCCAGGCTGTCGGCATCGAACAGGATGAACGCCGCCATCGCCACGATCAAGAAGGCCGCGCAGGTCACCAGCACGGCACGGCTGAGGCCGTCGCGCCAGCCATAGCGGTAGAGAAGTCCCGCTCCCAGCGATACAGCCAAAAATCCGGCGGAGGATTTGGAATGGGTCATGGCCAGGAAAACGCAGGACGCCAGGGCGATACCGATGCCCATCCAGTTGTGCCGGCCGTTGCG
>CANCMM010000084.1:0-7109 GCA_947379335.1 Alphaproteobacteria bacterium
TGCCCTGACGATTTTCTTCGCGCTGCTGTCGCTGGGGTTGCAGCTTTTCATTCCCTATCGCCGCTATTCCCGTCTCCTGATGGTGCTGACCTTCAGCCTGTTCGCCTATGTCGCCGTCCTGTTCCTGTTGCCGCTGGACTGGAAGGAGATCGGGGCTGGACTGATCGGGCTGCATCCCAATCTCACCGACGACGCGGCGATTACCATTGTCGCCATCTTCGGCACCACCATCAGCCCGTATCTCTTTTTCTGGCAGAGCGCCCAGGAGGTCGAGGAAGTGGACCAGAACCCGGACGAGCAGCCGCTGCTCGCGGACCCGGCCGAGGCGCCCGAAGCCATCAGCCGCATCCGCGTGGATACCATTGCCGGTATGGCGATATCCCATGTGATTGCGCTGTCCATCATGATCGCCACCGCGACAACCCTGCATGCCCACAATATCACGGGCATCAATACCGCCGGCCAGGCGGCCCAGGCACTCAAGCCCATCGCCGGCGACTTTGCCTTCGCTTTGTTCAGCCTGGGAATCATCGGCACCGGATTGCTTGCGATTCCGGTACTGGCGGGATCGGCGGGTTATGCCGTGGCGGAAGCCGCGGGATGGAAGACCGGCCTGGACAACATGCCGTGGCAGGCGCGCGGCTTTTATTGCGTGATCGGAGCGGCGGTGCTGCTGGGCCTGGGCATCGACTGGTCGCCGCTGGATCCCATCAAGGCATTGTACTGGAGCGCGGTGCTGAACGGTGTCATCGCCGTGCCGCTGATGGCGGCGCTGATGTTCGTGGCCCAGAGCCGGGCCAAGATGGGAGAATTCCGCGCCGGATGGGTGCTGGGCGGGCTGGGCTGGCTGTCCACCGCCGTGATGGCGGCGGCGGCAATCACCATGTTATACGTCAGCCTCAAATAGCGGAGCGTACCGCATGTTTATTCTCGGCTGGATTTTCTTCGGCGCCTTTATCGGCTGGCTCTCGACCTTGGTCATGGGCAAGCAGAGTGGCGGCTGCCTGGTCAATATCGCACTGGGGCTGGTGGGAGCACTGGCCGGCGGCTTCCTGTTCAAGACCCTGAACGGGGACTTCGATTACAACCAGCATGGCTTTATCGTTTCGACCCTGGTGGCGGTGATCGGCGCTGTCATCGTGCTGGCGATCTGGAACGCCGTGACCGGGCACCGGCCCCTGCGCTAGCCTCACCCTTCGACAAGCTCAGGGTGAGGAAAATTCTCATGCTGAGCTTGTCGAAGCATGGGGATTTCAGCACCATGGCGGGACGGGCTTTTTCTCGCCCGGCGACATGCCGCCGACATGCGACAGGATGCGGGCGTAATTGGCATCGCCGGGCTTGGACGCCAGCACGCCATCCAGCGGCCCGCCCGGTATGGAGCGGATGTTCAGCGTGATGGTGCCATCGGCGCCCATCAGGGCGGTGCCGATGCTGCCCGGCCCGCGGCAATCCTGCTGCAGGGTCACGGCAGACGCCGGCACCGCCAGCAGAGCCAAGAAGCAGAGCGTTTTCACTTGGCGAGATAATCCAGCACCAGCTTGGTGGTGGCCTGCGAATTTTCTTCCATGATCCAGTGGCCGAAGGCCGGCACGATCCCGCCGGTGACATTGGCAGCGGCGAATTTCAGTTCCACCGCCATGCGGCGCCGAATGAAAAAACCGCACCGCATGTATCAGGCCGAAGTCCAGTATGGTTCCGCAGCGGGAAAAAATTCCACCGGCACTTCCGGCACGAATTCCTTGATCCAGCCGGCGCAATATTTCATCCCCGCCGACAGCGAGGCATTCTGGCCCAGCAGCACCAATCCCTTCTTGCCGCCTGCCGCGATCATGTCCTGGGCATACTCGACCAGCTCCCATTCCGGTGTATAGCCGCACACCACCACATCCACCGGCCCGTTGATCAGGGCGATGCCTGGCAGCTGAGTGACCCTTCCCAAGGCGGTGGCCACGGCGGCGACGGCAAGCTTGGGATCGCCCACCACGCGAAGCGTCTTGTCGTCAAGTTTTTCGGAAAGCTCCTGCGCCAGTGCCAGCAGCGTCGTCGCAGGGCGGCGGAACAGGTTTGCGCCGTTTGTCTCGGCCTGCCAGCCCAGCGCCTGGGCCATTCCGGCGGCGATGCCATCGGGCATGCGGTCGCGCCAGTGGTCGTGCAGATTGAACAGCACCATATTGTGGGCGCGCAGGAAATCGCGTTTTTCCGCGAACAGCGTGTTTGTTTCCAGCCGCGCCAGGTCGTCGGCGGTAGACCAGAAGCCGGGATCGTAGGTGAGGACCAGATTGCGGCCCGCATTCGCGGCGGCTTTCAACACATCAATGCCGGCCATCACCGTCACCGCGATGCCCGTGACAGACTGAGTGGGGTCGCCCGCCGAAATCCGGTCCACCGTCTGGGCACGGTTGTTGGCTCCGGTCCTGGCCAGAATGCGCTGGATCAGCTGCTGGGCGATGATGTCAGCCACGATTCAAATCCTTGTGTTGATCTCAAGGACGGGACGGCGAAGATTCCAGTAGGGCTCGATCAGGGGCAAAAAACGCACCGGCACTTCGCCAACGAAACCCTTCAGCCAGTCAGCGCAGAATTTCATGCCCCATTGCTCCGACACGACATGACCCAGCACGATCAGGCCCTTCTTGCGGCCCGTCGCCACCAAGTCATGGGCATAGGCAATCAGATCCCAGTCCTGCGCTTCCCCGATCACCAGCACATCGGCGTCGCTGTCCAGCGGATTGGTGCCGTTAAAACCGCTATAGCCCCAGCTGACCACAACATTGCTGACGGCAAGAGCCGGATCGCCAACGACGCGCAAGGTGCGGTCGCCCAGCCTGCGCTGGAAGCCTTTCGCCAACTCGGACAGCGTGGTGGGAGGAAGGTTGTAACGACGGCTGTTCGCCGCATCCCTATAGCCGGTCCAGCCCATCTGCTGCGCCATGCCGAAATTGATACCATCCACCGGCAGCTTGCGGTGCCAGTGATCATGAAACCGGAACGAGACCAGATTATGGGCACGGACGAAAGCGAGCTTGGTCTTGTAGAGCGGATCGCTTTCCAGGCCCTCGAGCGCATCGAGATGCGACCACCAGGTGGGTTCATGGGTGATGATCAGATTGGCTTTCGCCGCCACCGCGGCCTTCATCGCATCGAAGGTCGCCATCATGGTGGTGGCGATGCCGGTGACTTGGGTCGTTCCCTCGCCCACGATAATGCGGTCCACCCCGCCCTCGAACCAGGGCGTGCCGATCTGGCCGTGCATGCGCGCCAGAACGTCATTGACAGTGAGGCTTGCGGCACTGGCGGGCAACGTGGCAACGGCGGCCAGCGCCGCGCCTGAAGCGACCACATCACGACGGCGGACAATCATTCCGCCGCCGGCTTTTGCAGGTAAATCTCTCCGCCGCCCTGCTTGAACTCGTCCGACTTTTTGGCCATGGCGGCGCGGATTTCGGCGGTGGACATGCTGTCGTTGGTACCGCGCGCCGCATCGCGCACTTCCTGCGAAATCTTCATCGAGCAGAATTTCGGCCCGCACATGGAGCAGAAATGCGCCACCTTGGCGCCCTCGGCCGGCAAGGTTTCGTCGTGATAGAGCTGCGCGGTTTCCGGATCCAGCGCCAAGGCGAACTGGTCGCGCCAGCGGAATTCAAAGCGCGCCTTTGACATCGCATCGTCCCAGATGCGCGCCGACGGATGGCCCTTGGCCAGGTCGGCGGCATGGGCGGCGATCCGGTAGGCGATCACACCGGCCTTGACGTCGTCGCGATCGGGCAAGCCCAGATGCTCCTTGGGCGTGACGTAGCAAAGCATGGCGCAGCCGAACCAGCCGATCATCGCCGCGCCGATGGCGGAGGTGATATGGTCATAGCCCGGCGCCACATCGGTGGTCAGCGGCCCCAGGGTATAGAACGGCGCCTCGTCACAGGCCGCCAACTGGCGATCCATGTTTTCCTTAATCTTGTGCATCGGCACATGGCCGGGGCCTTCGATCATCACCTGGACATCGTGCTTCTGGGCGATCTTGTTCAATTCGCCCAATGTCTCCAACTCGGCGAACTGGGCGGCGTCATTGGCGTCGGCAGTCGAGCCGGGGCGCAAACCGTCGCCCAGGCTGAACGACACGTCATACTGCTTCAGCAGTTCGCAGATGTCCTCAAAGTGCGTGTAGAGGAAATTCTCCTTGTGATGCGCCAGACACCACTTGGCCAGAATCGAGCCGCCGCGCGACACGATGCCGGTGACGCGTTCGGCGGTCAGCGGCACATGCGCCAGCCGCACGCCGGCATGGACGGTGAAATAATCCACCCCCTGCTCGCACTGTTCCACCAAGGTATCGCGATAGATTTCCCAGGTCAGGTCCTCGGCCACGCCGCCGACCTTTTCCAGCGCCTGGTAGATCGGTACGGTGCCGATCGGCACCGGCGAATTGCGGATGATCCATTCGCGGATGGTGTGGATGTGGCGGCCCGTCGACAGGTCCATCACATTGTCGGCGCCCCAGCGGATCGCCCAGACCAGCTTGTCGACTTCCTCGCCCACGCTGGAGGTGACGGCGCTGTTGCCGATATTGGCGTTGATCTTGGTGAGGAAGTTGCGGCCGATGATCATCGGCTCGGTTTCGGGATGGTTGATGTTGGCCGGGATGATGGCGCGGCCACGCGCGATCTCGCTGCGCACGAACTCGGCGGTGATTTCATCGGGAATTGCGGCGCCGAAGCTGTTGCCATCACGCAGGGCCGAGCGGCCGAGGTTTTCGCGCGCGGCGATGAACTTCATTTCCTCGGTGATGAGGCCCTGGCGCGCGTAATATAGCTGGGTGACGTTCTTGCCAGGCTTGGCGCGCAAAAGCTTCACGCCCTCGCGCTTGAACTGCGGCACGGTCAGCTTTTCGCCGGGCTTAAGCCCATCATCCTCGGGCTTGCGGTCACGGCCCACATATTCCTCGACATCGCCGCGCGCCAGGATCCATTCGCGGCGCTTGGCGGCCAGGCCCTTTTCGATGTCGATGGTGACGGAATCGTCGGTGTAGGGACCCGAGGTGTCGTATAGCCGGACCGGCGCTTCGCCGCCCGACAGTTTGACTTCGCGGAACGGCACTCCGTCCACCATCAGCTTTTTGGAGCCGGGCAGCGCGCCCCGGGTGATGGAAAGTGACTTGTCGAGAATGGGCTTGTTCATGGCAACCTCTCCCTACGCCGGTGTGAGCCGGATCAGGTTCTAAGGGATCCACACCATTGCGGTCTCAGCGCCTTGCGGCACACCCCTGGGAGCCGGGATCATAGCCCCTGCGCCCGCGCGGCGCTAGGACGCCGCGAAGGTGCGAAACTCCGAAATCACCGCCTTGACCGCTGCCGCGATGATCTTTTCCCCAGCTTCCACATTGGCTTGGGAAGGATCGGAACCGATGCGCCCGTCCGGGAAGCGGCGCCTGTAATCATCGGCGTCCAGGATCGGGCCGTTGGGGGCGATGCGCGGGCTCATGGCCACCGACTTCACCGCTTCGGGATAGCCGGCCCAGGTCACCGAGACTTCCGACGGCGTGGCATGGCTACCCTCGCCCACCGGGAAAAGCTGGCGACAGATGTCCATCACTCCGTTCAGCTCCCACCAGTTGCGCAAGGTACAGCGCAGCGGGGGGTGATTGGAGCCTGAGCGGTCGAAACTGACGCCGTGATAGATTTCCGAGAAGGCGGCGGTGATGGTGGCGATGTTGCCGCCATGGCCGTTCAGCCAATAGATACGCTCAAAGCCATGGCGCACCAGCGACTGGGCCCAGTCCTGCATCGCCGCGATCATGGTCGAGGGGCGCAATGTGATGGTGCCGGCAAAGCCCATATGGTGTTGCGCCTGGCCGACATTGAAGGTGGGACCGACCAGGAAGCCCGCCTCGTCCCCCGCCCGCTTGCCGATGATTTCCGGACACAGCGCGTCGGTGCCCAAGAGCCCGTTGGGGCCATGCTGTTCGGTGGAGCCGATGGGAATCAGGATGGCCTTGGACTTGGCCAGGTAGGCCTCGACCTCGGGCCAGGTGGACAGATGAAGCTGCATGGCTGCCGTCTTGATGTTGAGATGCGATCATAGCACCATCGCACCAGACACAAGCGAAAAGAGACAGCGATATGTCCGACAACCTGTTCCCGGTGCCGGAGGAATGGAAAAAACGCGCCCTGATGACCAAGGCGCAATACGAGGCCGCCTATGCGGCGTCGGTGAAGGACCCGGACGGCTTCTGGGGCAAGGAAGCCGCGCGGCTGGACTGGGCCAAGCCTTTCACCAAGGTTTCGAACGTCAGCTATGACCCCGACAAGCTGTCCATCAAGTGGTTCGAGGACGGGGCGCTGAACGTCTCGGCCAATTGCATCGACCGGCACCTGGAAAAGCGCGGCGACCAGACCGCCATCATCTGGGAAGGCGACGATCCGAATAACAGCAAGCACATCACCTATCGCCAACTGCATGCCGAAGTCTGCACGTTCGCCAATGTGCTCAAGCGCGCCAATGTCCAGAAGGGCGACCGCGTCACCCTTTACATGCCGATGATCCCGGAAGCGGCCTATGCCATGCTGGCCTGCGCTCGCATCGGGGCAGTGCATTCGGTGGTGTTCGGCGGCTTCTCGCCCGACAGCCTGGCCGGCCGCATTACCGATTGCGATTCAAAAGTGGTGATCACGTCCGATGAAGGCCTGCGCGGCGGCAAACCGATCCCGCTGAAGAAGAATACCGACCTGGCGGTCGATCAATGTCCCGGCGTGGAGCGGGTGATCGTGATCCGGCACACCGGCGGCGATGTGGCGATGACGCCGCACCGTGACGTCTGGTATCATGAGGAAGCCGCTCATGTGACGGCCGACTGCCCGGCCGAAGCGATGAACGCGGAAGACCCGCTGTTCATTCTTTACACGTCAGGCTCGACCGGAAAGCCCAAGGGCGTGCTGCACACCTCCGGCGGTTATCTGCTGTGGGCGTCCTGGACGCACCAGTATGTGTTCGATTACCACGAAGGCGATGTTTATTGGTGCACCGCCGATGTCGGCTGGGTCACGGGCCACAGCTATATCGTCTATGGCCCGCTGGCCAACGGCGCCACCACCCTGATGTTCGAAGGCGTGCCC
>CANCMM010000085.1:0-7082 GCA_947379335.1 Alphaproteobacteria bacterium
AAGCAATGACAGGATCTTGGCAAACGCCTTTACACTTCGCATATGCAGCATGGGACATTTAAGCCGTTAAACTCAATTAAAACCGGTCAAATTCTGGCCAACTCGATTGCAAAGACAGCAAGCGCACATTGCCCCGGACAGGGCGGCGGCATGGGCCATGCCGTCCGGGGTTCCCTTGCGACATTTTTGCTTTTTTACCGGCATAAAATTGGCGATGCTCGGCACCCGCAACAGCTTGGCCTTCAAGGATAATACTTATGCGATATCTCCATACCATGGTGCGTGTTTCCGACTTGGACGCATCGCTGGATTTCTATTGCGGCAAGCTGGGCCTGCAGGAAGTGCGGCGCATGGAAAATGAAAAAGGGCGCTTCACCCTGGTGTTCCTGGCCACACCCGACGATGCGGCGCGCATCCGGGCGCAAGGCGATACCGCGCTGGCCGCGGAGAGCCCGGTCATCGAACTGACATGGAACTGGGACGAGAAGGGCTATAGCGGCGGGCGGAACTTTGGGCATCTCGCCTATCGCGTGGGCGATATTTATGCGCTGTGCGAAAAACTGATGGCGGGCGGCGTGACCATCAACCGTCCGCCGCGCGACGGCCACATGGCCTTCATCCGCTCGCCTGACGGCATCTCCATTGAGCTGCTGCAGGACGGGCATCTGGAGCCCAGGGAGCCCTGGGCCTCGATGCCCAACACCGGCAGCTGGTAACGGCGCAAACAAAAACCCCGCCATCGCTGGCGGGGTTTTTCGTTTCAGACCGAAATTCTAGATGCGGCCCAGCACGGTCAGGATACCAACCTGAGTCGTGGAGCCGTTGTTGCCGCGGATCCAGTCGTAATTGACGCCCAGATGCCAGGTGTCGGTGCCCGCGCCCAGGCCAAGGCCCAGGATCGCGTTGCCGCTGTCCGGATCGGGACCGATAAAGGTCATGGTGTTGCCGGCGGTGCCGCGTCCGCCCGTGGACTGGAACGCCGCCTTGATCTTCACAGCCTGCTGCAACATGTCGTAGCGATAGCCCAGGCGCAGTTCCGGCGAGAGCTGGAAGTTCCAGACATTGACGGTCTTCTTGAGGTCGGCGCCGATGGCGCCGCGCAGCGAGCTGGCAAAGTACGGCGCCACGTCCAGGTTAAGGCCCGGGCCGCCATTGGTTTCCAGATAGCCTTCCTCGCGCAGGGTCAGCCCGTCCAGGCTGACATGGGGATCAACCTCGATGCCGGCAGAATGCAGCATGGTGCCGGCATTGGCGCCCATCGCCAGCATGGCGCCGGGACGCTTGCTGGTGGCTTCGCGGAACAGCCCGCCGATATTGAGCGAGCGGGTTTCGTCGAAACTGCCATAGGCGGCGCTGATCTGGGTATCCAGGAACACATGCTTGCCGCGCCAGTCGGTATAGCCGGTCAGCATGAACCATTGGGTGTTGGTGCGGGTGGCGCGCGGCAGCTGCTGGCTGACGTCGCCGCTGTAGAAAGTGAAGGCGCCGCCGTACCAGCCATTGCGGGGGCTGCCGCCGTCCACGCCCAGCACAAAGCCGAAACCGTGATCCTTGTAGGAGGTCAGGGTGCCGTCGGCGGAGGTGCGGCCCTTGTTGTTGATCTGGCCGGTGAACTCTTCGCCCCACAAAGTGGTGTCGCCGGCGGTCTTGGCATAGCTGCGCAGCAGACGCTGGCGCGCCGCCACCGGGCCGCTGGCCTGGTCGGTCAGCAGGATGGCGATCTCGCGGGTGCCGCCCGAAACGTCCGGCGCGAACTGCGAGAAGACCTGCTGGGCCTGCTGCTGCGAGGCCAAAATATTGATGCCGCTGCCGGGCACGCCCGGGGTGTTGTAGACCGTCAGGCTGGTGGCGATGGCCGAGCCCAGCTCGTTGTCGGTCGCCAGCGCCGAAGCGGCGAAGGGAAACTCGTTGCGGGCATTGCCGGACAAGTTCAGGCCGGGGGTGCCGTCGGCATTCTTGGCGCCGGTGGAACGCGGCAACAGATGCAGCTGCAGGACCTTCTGGCCGCTGGCGTCGATGGTGTTGGTCAGCGCCTGCAAGCCGCTTTCGGTGGGCGTCTCGAACAGGAACGGCGTGTTCTGGCCCAGAAGCGCATTCTGCGTCGCCAGGGTGGTGTCGGTGATCACCGGCGCGCGGATCAAGGTGATGGTCTGGGCGACCGGGGTGGTGGTCGAGGCGGCGGTGAAGCCGGAGGAAATATAGGTGCCGAACTGCAGCGCCAGGGCGGCGCCGGAGATGTTGGCACTGTCGGCCTGCACCACCGGGTTCAGGCTGTTCAGGTTCGACTGGGAAACAGCCAGGCCCAGAGTGCCGTTGGGGGCGACATTGAAGGTGGAGGCCTGCAGCGCCTGGGTGGTGTTGGCGATAAACAGAAGGCCGTTGGGATCCACCTGTACCGCCAGCGCACTGACGCCGGACGTGATCACGGCGTTGACATAGCCGAAGCCGCCGACATGCAGCTGATGGCCGGAGCCCGAACCGAAGGCAATGGCGGTGGGCGAAGTGATGGGCGACAGGCCCAGCGTATTGTCCAGGAGCTGCTGGCCGACGATCGCGTAATTGACGGTGGTGTTGACCAGGCCGGTGGCCGGATTGGCGGTGCCGGCGGCGCCGACATTGCCCACATTCAGCACATTGCCGTTGCCGGCCGAGCTGAGCAGCACGCTGCCCAGAATGGTGCCGGAGTTGTTGACCGTCACGCCGCCGCTGGTGCCGGCGGACAGGTCGATGGCGTTGGTCAGCGAACTGGTCACCGCGCCGGTGGCGGGCGACAGGATGGTGTTGGCGGCCTGGATGGTGCCGGCATTGTTGATGGTCTTGAGCGTGCCCGACTGGTCGGAGATGGCTTCCGACACCAGGCTGAAGGGCGCGCTGGCGCTGGCGATGGTCTTGGTGGGCGAAACAGTGCCGGTGTTCACTTCAGCGGTGATCTTGGCGCCCTTGCCGATATTGATCAGCGGCAGGTTCGCATTGGGGCCCACGATCACGCCGAAGGCGCTGCCCTGGCCGATGCCGGTGACGGTGGCGGCGATGGTGCCGGCGGTGCTCGAGCTGCCGCTGATGCTCTGGGCCAGCACGTCCAGGCGCGGCACGAAGGTATAGGGACCGATGTACAACGCCGTGGCGGTGGTGATGCCGCTGGAGGTCACGATCTGAGAATTGGTGCCGGCAGTGGCGGTGATGGTGCCGGTGTTCAGCAGGCCGCCCACATTATTGACAAGCACATTGTTGGTTGTGGTGACGCCATTGGTCGTGGTGGTGACGGGGACCGACACATTGTTATGCGCCGCGGTATCGCAGGTGGTGGCCACGCTGCTGAGGCAGGTGAAGTAGGTGGGCGAGTTGCCCTGGATGACGATCGCAGCGGTGCTGAGTTCTGAATCGATCGGCTGGGCGGTGATGGTGCCGCGGTTGATGAAGGAATAGCCGGGACTGATCGGATCTATGTCCGGCGTCACCGGGCCCATGACGATCGGTCCACGCGGCGCGGTCAGCGTGCCGGTGATGGAGCGCGACGGGTCGATCAGGATGGTCGGGTTGGTAACACCGGACAGGACCAGGCCGGACGAGGAAACCAGCGCCTGGTTGACATTGCTGGATGTGCCGGGCCCGGCGTTGAGGAAGCCGCCATCGATGCTGCCGGCGATGACGATGGCGCTGGCTGATTCCGGATTGCCGCCGCGGGTGTTGAAGTTCTGCGTGCCGATCAGCGAAATCGCGCCGGCATTGACCAGGCTGCCGCCCGAAGAACTCGGGCAGGTAAAGGCGGCCGGCCGGCCGGTATCGCTGGCGCAGGAATGAATGCCGCCGAATTCGGCGACGCCGATCAGGCCGGCGCCCACGCCCGATATGCCGCCGCCGATCAGCACATTGCCGTTCACGGTGCCGTCCAGGTCCACGATGATGCTGTTGGAAGCCGTGGAATTGACAGTGCCGTTCTGGGTGATGCCGCCGCCGCCCAGAAGGATGTTGCTGGTGACCTTGGTACCCTGCGTCAGCAGGAAGGCGGCCGAGCCGTCGCCCTGCAGGATGATGGACGATTGCTGGGTCACCGCAGTGGCGCCGGTGAGCGCGGTGGCCGTCAGGTTGGAGAGCGAGATGGGGCCGTAAAAGGTGTTGCCGCCGGAAATGACGATGCCGCGCTTGCTGCTGCCGTTGCCGCCCAGATCGATGCTGCCGGTGGAGGCAAAGCCCGCGGTGGGCGTGATGATGTTGCCCAGGCTGGTGTCGATGGCCACGCCGATGGCGCTGTCGGTGCCGGTGTTGGCGATGAAGCCGTTGTTGATGACGAAGCTGTTGTTGTTGAGGGTGACGGCCGCGACATTGGCCGCGGTGATGCCCACGCCGCCGCCGGCATCGATGGTGATATTGCCGCTGGTAATGGTGTTGATCGCGGTCGAAGTGCTGGTGCTGATCTCGGTATCGGCGCGCGCCGTGGCCAGGGCAGCCGCCAGCATGGCAGCCGCAGCGGCGGAAAGCATCAAACGGTGCTTGATCAACTCAGCCTCTTAAAAATGTCGCCGGGCGGCCGCGCCGCCAGTCTCGGCATTCTGTTTCAGGTCCATCCGGACCTCGGCGTGCCACGTCCCCGCACCGCCTCGCACCGTTTACCCTTGCCGAAGCCCCCCTGCCCCGGTTGGGGCCGGCCGGGAGGCTCTTGCAGCGCCTTTGTACCCGGCTATCGTCCCGGTTCAACAGCAATTTTTGCCCCGAAGGCCCCATTCCGGGCCAAATTCGCCCCTCTTAATCCGGCGTTAGCGGGGTTGCTGGCAAAATCGCCCCCGTGAAAAAGGCTTAACGAGCGATTTTGGCCCCATGAACAAGGCCCGGCACACCGGTTTTGCCCGTCTGACCCAGCAGGAGGTCAGCGCCGCGGCCGCACGGCACGAGATGCTCTACTCCGGCCGGCCGGGCGGGGCGCGGGCGGTTTTCGCTTTTTGCGACCTCTCCGGCCTGGAACTGGCGGGCCACAATTTGGCCGATGCCGACTTCACCGGCGCCATTTTGGAAGAAACCAATTTCGCCGGCGCCAAGCTGGATTCCAGTTCCTTTTTCGGCGCCGACCTGCGCCGCTCCAACCTGTCGGGTGCGAGCCTGCGCCGTGTCGACATGCGCGGCGCCTCGATGCGCGGCGCCAATCTGATCGGCGCCGACCTGTTTGAAGCGGACCTGCGCGAAGGCACCATCGCGGAAAAGGACAAGTACGGAAACCTGCGGGTGCTGCAGCACGACCTGGGTCCGTCCGAATTGCCCGCCGCGATGATGAACTCCGCCAATCTGGAGCGCGCCAAGATGACCGGCGCCATCGCCATCCAGGCCGACTTCACCGATGCGGTGATGAAGGGTTGCCGTCTCACCCGCGCCAATCTGCGCCAGGCGCGCCTGACCGGCGCCAATCTGGAGAATGCCGACCTGTCGGGCTGCAACCTGACCGGCGCGGACATGGCCGGCTGCATCCTGATCGGCGCCAAGATGGATTTCGCCACCACCCACGGCGCCGACATGGCCGGCAGCCTGAAGGAAGCCAAGGCGCCCGATCCCGAAGCGGTGGCCAATATCGAGAACCTGCTGCTGAGCCATTCGCGCTGGGCCGAAACCGACGGCCGCGAAGGCAAGCCCGCCGACCTGACCGGCATGGACCTGCGCCATGTCTCCCGGCTGTCGCACCGCGTGCTGACCGCCCTGATCGCGCCCAAAGCGCTGATGTATGGCGTGGTGCTGGAAGGCGCCTCACTGCAGGGCTCCAACCTCTCCGGCGCGGATTTGCGGTCTGCCAAGCTGGGCGGCGCGGATCTGCGCGGCGTCAATTTCTCGGGCGCGCAGCTCAATCATGCCGACATGCGCGACACCAAGCTGGGCCCGCTGATGATCGGCGGTTCGCGCCTGCTTCCGGCGCGGCTGGACAATGCCCAGGCCCGTTATGCCGACTTCCGCGGTGCCGATCTGCGCCGCGCCCGCCTGTCAGGCTGCGACATGTCCTATGCCAACCTGGTAGACGCCGACCTGCGCGACAGCGAAACCGACAGCGTGGACTTCTCCGGCGCCAAACTGCCCGGACGTTTCGCCGATGCCCTGGCCGCCACGGCCTGATTCAAAAATTACGCAGCGATCATCGCCGAGCTTTTGGCGCGGATGAATTGCGCCAGCCGGCCCAGCGACACCTTGGCTTCGTTCCTGGCGCCGTCCAGCTGGAACAGATGGCCCATGCCGTCATAGATCTCCACGCTCACCGCGACATTGGCGTCGGCGGCGCGATCACCCAGCTTGGAGGCGTCGTCGCGCAAAATCTCGTTGGCCCCGGCATGCACCATGATGGGCGGAAAGCCGGTGAAGGGCGCATAGGCAGGGGATGCATAGGCGTCGCAGGGATTGGACTTGCGCAGGTAAAGGCGCGCCGACAGGAATAGCAGGTCCCAGTCCAGCACCGGGTCGGACTTGCGGTTGCCCAGCATGGAGTAACCCGACAGCGAAAGATCTGCCCAGGGCGACAGTCCGACAATGCCGCCCGGCATTTCCAGGCCCGCATTGCGGACGGCCAGCGCCACGGCAAAAGCCAGCCCACCGCCCGCCTCGTCGCCCGCCAAGATGATGGAAGATGCCGGTACGCCTTTGACGAGCAGCCCGCGATAGGCGTCTATGCCGTCGCGCACCGCGGCCGGGAAGAAGGATTCCGGCGCCAGCCGGTATTGAACGGAGAAGGCGCTGACGCCGCTGGCTTCCACCAGCTTGCCCACCAGCGCGCGATGGGTCTGCGGCGATCCGGCGACGAAGCCGCCGCCATGGAAATACAGGATGGTGCGGCCCGGCTCCTGGCGCACCGCGCCGACCCATTCGCCGGGAATGGCGCCCAGCTTGCCGGGGGAAAAATCCATCGCTTCGGGCGCAGGCCCGAACTTGGCGAACCACGCCGCATAGCGGGCGCGCACATCCTCGATGCCGGACAGGGGTTTGGCTTGCGTTTGCGGCCAGAGCGCCATGGAGAACCGAAGCACCTTTCACCGGCAACATTAACAAAAAAACGGGGGCATCCCAATGGATGCCCCCGCCTGTTGGTTAAAACCGAAGCTGCTTAAGCTGCTTTT
>CANCMM010000086.1:0-6902 GCA_947379335.1 Alphaproteobacteria bacterium
TGGATGGGCGAGGAAGTGCCGCTGGGTTCCGACATCCGCGATTGGCAGTCCGGCCATTTGTCCGACGCCGAGAAAGGCCTGCTGACCCAGATTTTCCGCTTCTTCACCCAGTCGGACGTGGAAGTGGGCGACAATTACCTCAAGCGCTACATCCCCATTTTCCAGCCGCTGGAAGTGCAGATGATGATGGCCGCCTTCACCAACATGGAGACGGTGCATATCGACGCCTATGCGCTGCTGCTCAAGACGCTTGGCATGCCGCAAACCGAGTTCGAAGTCTTCCGCGACTATCGCGAGATGAAGGCCAAGTCCGATTACATGCACACATTCGGGGTGGGCACCTGCGCCGACGTGGCGCGCACACTGGCCATGTTCGGCGCCTTCACCGAGGGCATGTCGCTGTTCGCCAGCTTTGCCATGCTGATGAACTTCCCGCGCTTCAACAAGATGAACGGCATGGGGCAGATCGTGTCCTGGTCGGTGCGCGACGAAAGCCTGCACTGCGAGGGCATCACCAAGCTCTATCACGCCTGGGCGGATGAAACCGGCTGCGTCACCAAATCGGTGCGCGATGATATCCGCGAGGTTGCCCACACCATGGTCGGTCTTGAAGAGGGTTTTGTCGACTTGGCCTTCAGCCTGGGCGAAGTCCAGGGCATGACCGCCAAGGAAATCAAATCCTATGTCCGCTACATCGCCGACTGGCGGCTGACCCAGCTCAAGCTGGAGCCGGTGTTCGGCAATTTCGAAGTGACCGACACCGGTTACAAGCAGCTCAAGGCCCATCCGTTGCCCTGGCTGGTGGAAATCCTCAACGGCGTGGAGCACGCCAACTTCTTCGAGCAGCGCGCCACCGAATATTCCAAGGGCGCGTCGAAGGGCAGCTGGGACGGCGCCGAAGGCGTCTGGTCGCAGTTCGACAAGCGCAACCAGATCGCGGCCGAGTAGGCACCAAAGATACCGTCAGCGGCCCCTGCGGCCGAAGCCGGACGGTCTGGCCGGCCCGCTGCCCTTGGGCGCGGAAGGTGGCGCAGGGCGGGCAGGGCTGGGCTCCGCAGACTGCCGCGCCATATGATCGCAGCGTCGGGGTCGAACCCTTCCGTCTCATCCGGGCCGTCGCCGGAGCGGGGCGGCTGCGGACCCGGGATAAACCGCATCAGCTTTACGATCGCCGGAATGCAGAACAGAAAGCCGACGATCCCCAGGCCCAGCACCGTGGGTCCCAGGCCGATCGCGCTGATACCCTTCACTGATCCGCCGACATGGAAGAAATAGAGGGCCAGGCCGCCGCAATAAAGGACGGGCATGAGCGCCCTGACGATGCCGAATGTGGATAAGGCCGTTCGCAACGACTGCCCCCGTTGTCACGTCCATTATGGGCCCGCACCGGCAAACAAAATCAAAAGACGGCCTAGCCGCCGCGCAGCTGGGCGCGGAATTTCCTGTCGCTTTTCAGGACGAATTCCCGTCGCATCGCGCCTTTGCGGGTGTGGTGCTTTTCCGCATAAACCAGCAACCATTCCCGCCCGCGGGTCGTTTTGGCACCGCCGGGTTTGCCATTGTGCTCAGCCAGACGCCGGTCCAGGTCCAGGGTCCAGCCGACATAAGTGACTGTCCGGCCGTCCGGATTTTGCGTCGCCAGGACATAGACATAAGACGGCATCGCTTCTTGTCGTGCGATTTGCGCAGGGCTGGCAAGGCGAAAATTGGCGGTTGCCGCCCGGCGGCCTTGGGCCTATATGCTTGCCGGGGCAAGTATTGTTCTGACAAATATTATCCGCACACAGAACGGGGTCTTGGCATGAAGCCGTATTACAAGCCCAGCAATTATTCCAAGAAAAATTCCGTCGGTTATCTGATGCGCATCTGCACCAATCGCATCCTGCCGCAGATGGAAGCGCTGTTTGAAGATCAGGAATTGACCTTCTCGCAATGGACCACGCTGGTGGCGCTGCATGACGGGCGCACCACCACCGCCGGCGATCTGGCGCGCAACATCTGCCATGACG
The DNA here is from genome assembly GCA_947379335.1 of Alphaproteobacteria bacterium. Classification (GTDB taxonomy): domain Bacteria; phylum Pseudomonadota; class Alphaproteobacteria; order Micropepsales; family Micropepsaceae; genus Rhizomicrobium. The sequence continues at coordinate 2,010 of CANCMM010000086.1, forward strand.
CCGGTTCGCTCACCCGCCTGATCGACCAGATGGTGAAACGCGGGCTGGTGGCCCGGTGCCGGAGCGAAAGCGACCGCCGGACCGTGACCTTGTCCCTGACGCCGCGCGGCAGCAGCCTGGTCGAGGCGTTGGCGCCCAAGTTGATGAATTTCTGGAACAGGCTGCTGTCCGGTTTCGCGCATGCCGAGGTGGATAGCTTGGTCGATCTTCTGACACGGCTGTCGATCGCGGCGGAAGGCAAGCCGCGCAGCGCCAAAGTGCCGCCGATTTCCGACCTTCCCATTTCTCTGCCGGTAAAAGCCAAAGCGAAGAAGAAGTCATGACAAAACCGCTCGCCGCACTCCTGTCCGCGCTGCTGCTCACCGGGTGCGTGGCCACGCCTCCCACCACGCCGCAGGTCGCGCAGGTCAAAGAGGCCGATCTGGGCCTGACGGGCGCGCAGGCGCCGCGCTTCCCCAGCGAATGGTGGAAGGCGTTCAACGATCCGCAGATCGACCGGCTGGCCGAACAAGTGATTGCCAACAATCCCACCTTGGCGGGCGCGCTGGCGCGCATGCGCGCGGCGCAATCGGAGCTGGCCGTCAACCAGGCAAAGGATCTGCCGCAGGTCACCCTGGATGGCAGCGAGCAGCGCACCTTGTTCAGCAAGGACTATATCATCCCGCCGCCCTATGGCGGCAGCTATCGCTGGTTCGGCTCGTTGACCGCGAACCTGAGCTGGAACCTGGAGTTCTGGGGCAAGCAGGCGGCGCTGATCGCACAGGCGCGCAATAGCGCCGACGCGGCGTTGCTGGATGCACAGGCCGCGCGCCTGGCGTTGTCGGGTGCGGTGGCCCAGGCCTATATCAACCTGCTGCTGGACTATCAGTATGGCGACATCGCCGACGCCACCGTGGCCGAGCGCGAAGGCATCCTGAAGATCAGCCAGGGCCGTTTCGATGCCGGGCTGGAAAATGGCAGCGCGGTGGAACAGGCCAAGTCGCTGCTCGCCATCGCCAGGGCCGATCAGGAACGCTATGCGGCGGCGCGCGAGATGGACGTCCATGCCATCGCGGTGCTGACGGGGCAGGGCGCCGGCGCCTATGCCACCATCACAAGGCCCAGGCCCAATCTGGAGGTGGCACTGCCATTGCCGGACAGGCTGCCGGCGGACCTGCTGGCGCGCCGTCCCGACATTCTGGCGGCCAAGGCACGGGTCGAGGCGGCGGTGCAGGGGCGCGAAGCCGCCCATGCCGACTTCTATCCCGACATCAACCTGGCGGCGCTGGTGGGTTTCCAGGCCATCGGGCTTTCCAACCTGCTCTCGGCCAATAGCTTCACCATGGGGATCGGTCCGGCCATTCACCTGCCGATCTTCGATGCCGGCAAGCTGAAGGCGCAATATGCGCGCTCCACCGCCGACCTCGACCTGTCGGTGGCCGACTACAACGGCGCGGTGCTGAATGCCATCAAGCAGACCGCCGATGCCATGACGCAAGTGCGCAGCCTGGCCATCCAGCGGACGCACCAGCAGCAAGCGGTGACCAGCGCCCAGCGCGCCTTTGAGATTGCCCAGGAGCGTTATCGCAGCGGCCTTGCCACCCAGCTTCCCATGCTGACGGCCGAGGCCACCTTGCTGCAGGCCCGCTCGAGTCTGGCCGGCGTCGCCGCGCAGGGCGCGCAGCAGCGCATCACGCTTTTGCTCACCGTGGGCGGCGGCTTCGAACCCGAACCGTCCGACACCAAAATTGCCAAGCAGGATATTTCCCAATGACTGATGCCGCTCAAGCCTCGCCCAATGGGCAGCGCCGTTTCTGGTTCACCATCCTGGGCGCCGTGGTGCTGGTCGCCGCAGTGATCTACGGCATCTATTGGCTGCTGTATTCGCGCTATTTCGAAGCCACCGACGATGCCTATGTTGGCGGCAATGTCGTGGCGATTACCTCCAAGGAAAACGCCACGGTGCTGGCGCTGCATGCCGACAACACCCAGACCGTCAAACAAGGTCAGCTGCTGATCGAGATGGACCCCGCCATCGCCACGGTGAACCTGCAGGCGGCGCAGGCCAATCTGGCGCGCGTCGTGCGCATGGTGAAGTCGCAATTCTCCAAGTCTGACTCCGGCGCGGCGCAGTTGAACCAGGCGCGCGTGGCCCTGTTCCAGGCACGGGATGATTACCAGCGCCGCCAGAAGGCGTTCGCCACCCAGTCGGTGTCCGGCGAGGAACTGGCCCATGCCCGCGATGCGGTTGCCGCCGCCCAGGCTGCGGTGAGTGCCGCGCAAGGCGGGCTGGAACAGTCCAATGCCAGCATCGAAGGCACCGACATCGCCCACAATCCCGACGTGCTGGCGGCCGAAGCGCAACTGCGCGCGTCGGCCATCGCCTATGGCCATATGCGCCTGATCGCGCCGCTGGACGGAGTGATCGCCCAGCGCACGGTGCAGGCCGGCCAGCAGGTCGCGGCCGGCACGCCGCTGATGGCGGTTGTGCCGCTGTCCAATGTGTGGATCGACGCCAACTTCAAGGAAGTGCAGCTGGCCCGCATGCGGGTCGGCCAGCCGGTGGAGGTGAGGGCCGACATTTATGGCGGCGGCGTGGTCTATCACGGCCATGTCGAGGGCCTGGGCGCCGGTTCCGGCTCGGCCTTTGCGCTGCTGCCGCCGCAGAATGCGTCGGGCAACTGGATCAAGATCGTCCAGCGCGTGCCGGTGCGCATCGCGCTGGATCCCAATGAGATCAAGGATCATCCCTTACGCGTGGGTCTCAGCGTCGCGGTGGAAGCCGATGTGCGCGACCAGTCTGGGCCGATGATCACGAGCCGGATCAGCGGCGGCACCACCCGCGCCAATACCGGCGAGGATAGCGGCCCGGCGGCCGATGCCATGATCGCCAGGATCCTGAAGGCCAATGGTGGTATTGCGCGGTGAGTGCAGCCGGTAGCACCCTCAAGCCGATGGCGGGTGGCCTTTTGGCCGTCACGGCGCTGGCGCTGGCCATGGGCACCTTCATGCAGGTGCTGGATTCCACCATCGCCAATGTCTCGCTGCCCACCATCTCGGGCAACCTGGGTGTCTCGACCAACCAGGGTACCTGGGTGATCACGGCGTTCGCGGTGGCCAACGGCATCGGTGTGCCGCTGACCGGCTGGCTGATGGGGCGTTATGGCGTGGTGCGGACCTTCGTGGTGTCGGTGCTGCTGTTCACCATCGCGTCCTTCCTGTGCGGCATCGCCTGGAGCCTGCCGTCGCTGATCTTCTTCCGCGTCCTGCAGGGTGGCGTCTCCGGGCCGATGATCCCCGGCAGCCAGGCGCTGTTGATCTCGATCTTTCCGTCCGACAGGCGCGGCGCGGCGCTGGGCATCTGGTCCATCACGACATTGGTGGCGCCGATCTGTGGCCCCATCCTGGGCGGCTATATCTCGGACAATTACCACTGGGGCTGGATATTCCTGATCAACGTGCCGGTGGGTTTGGCCGTCACGTTTATGTGCTGGCAAAACATGAAGACGCGTGAGACCCCCACGCGCAAGCTGCCGATCGATACGGTGGGCCTGGGCCTGCTGGTGGTGTGGGTCGGCGCGCTGCAGGTGATGCTGGACCAGGGCAAGGACCTGGACTGGTTCGCCTCCACCCAGATCGTGATCCTGGCCATCGTCACGGCGATCGGCTTTGCCGCCTTCCTGATCTGGGAGCTGACAGCGAAGAACCCGGTGGTGGACCTGTCGCTGTTCAAGAGCCGCAACTTCGCGCTGGGCACGCTGGCTTTTTGTCTGGGCTATGCGGTGTTCTTCGCCTGCAACCTGCTCATGCCGCTGTGGCTGCAGACCCAGGTCGGCTACACGGCCACCTGGGCGGGGCTGGTGGCGGCGCCGACGGGCGTGATCGCGGTGCTGCTGACGCCGCTGTCGGCAAAGCTGATGAGCAAGGTGGATGCGCGCATTATTGCGACCGTGGCCTATATCGCGTTCGGCGTGTCGTACCTGATGCGGGCCAATTTCACCGCCGATGCCAGCTTCGTGGACTTCATGTTGCCGCTTCTGGTGCAGGGCATCGCCATGGCGACCTTCTTCCTGGCCATGATCACCATTTTGCTGGATGGAATACCGCCGCACAAAATCCCGCTGGCGTCGGGATTGAGCAACTTCGCGCGCATCACCGGCGGCGGTTTTGCGGCCTCCATCGTCACGACCTTGTGGGACCGGCGTGAGGCGCTGCACCAGAGCCGGATGGCGGACCAGACCACCATCTTCACGCCGGGGCTGAGCAAGGCACTGGCGGGTTTGCACAGCGCCGGCCTACCGGACCTGGCGGCCAAGGCGGCGGTGATGCGCACCATGACCAGCCAGGCCTATCTGCTGGCGGCAAATGATATCTTCTGGGCGTCGGGCTGGATCTGCATCCTGCTGATCGGGATGGTGTGGCTGTGCAAGCGCGCAGTCTCGGGCGGTGGCGCTCCGGTTGCAGCCGACTAGCGGCTACTTCAGGTTTGTCGACAGGTTGACGAAGGTGGTGGAGAGCTTGGTGCCCACTGCCTTGACGCCGGTGATGATCACAATGGCGATCAGGGCCGCGATCAGGCCATATTCGATGGCCGTTGCGGCGCGGGTGTCGCGGAGAAAGCGGATCAGATGCAGCATGACAGCGATGTTAGATTGCGGTCATTAAGAACCGCTTAACGATTTTTTGCCCGCCAAAACAGCCTGTTCGCCGCGCTCCGCCGGTTTGACAGGAGAGTTCCCTCGCGCAGAGTGAAGCATGGACCGCGAATCCCTGATTCGGCGCATGCCTGAGATTGCCTTCACGGTGCTGTTTGGCGCCGGGTTGGTGCTGGGCGGTGCTGCGGCGCTGGCGGGCATTCCCAAATTTGTGGAAGCCGCCGTGCCGGGCATGGCCGCGGAAGCCGCCGCGCCGGAC
>CANCMM010000087.1:0-6812 GCA_947379335.1 Alphaproteobacteria bacterium
TCGCATTCCTTGCGGTCCGAATCCACGAATTCGCGCTTCAGGCCCGCGATCACCCCGGCCGACACCGATGGCCCAAGGCCAAAGGGAAAGCCCACCGCCACAACCGGATCGCCCGGATTAATCCCGCCGGTCGAGGCAAGCGTGGCAGGCTTCAGGTCATCGGGCGCGGTCTTGGCACGGATCACTGCCAGGTCGTTTTCCGGCTGGATATTCACGACGCTGGCTTCCGACTTGCTGCCATCCCAGAAGGTCACCACCCAGCGGTCGGTGGAACGGATGACGTGCAGATTGGTGAGGATATCGCCCTTGGCGGTGATCACCACGCCGCTGCCGATGGAATCGGGCTTGTCTTTCTGATCGTCCGGCGTGCGCGGCGGCAGAACGTGCTGACCGCCGGGTTTTTCCTTTTTCTCTTTCTTCGACGCAGCCGCTTCCGCCTTGGCTTCCGCGGCGGCATGTTCGGGCGACAGGAAGCCTTCCACCTTGACCACGGCAGGTCCCACCATGGCGGCGGCGATGGCGGTATCGGCCGGCGGCGCATCGGTATGTGACAATGTGTATTTCACCGCATTGTCGATGTCCCATTGGCTGAGGACGCGAGGGCTGGGATGAAAAAGCTGCCAGCCGGCGATCAGGAGGAGTACGACAAGCGCCGAGGCCACGGCCGGCAGGACGCGTTCATGCCGCGCGGCGCAGCGCTTGCTCCACATCCAAAGCTGCACGCTGATGCGCGGCGTTTCTTCCCAGTGCGGTTGCACGACTGGGGAAGGCACACCGTCTGCGGAACCGCGCCGCCGTCCCGCACGGCTGTAAAGCGATTTGCGCTTCATGCCGACTTCACCCGAAGGCCGCGAGCAAAGCCTATTAGGCTTTTGGCTGCGACTTCAAGCGCGTGGCGCGACAATGATGCGGACTGACGGAACCTTTACGGTTTGGCCGCCGAAAGCGCGGGAAATTCCAGCAGCCCGGCATAGCCAAGGTCCTTGATCTGTTTGGTCATCTTGTCCATCAGCGCCTGGGCGGGACGCGGCTGTCGACCGTAAAGGTTGACCTCGGTCATTTCGGGATTGGCGATCATGAACCAATCATCGCCATGATCCAGAACCCAATATTCGCGGTGGACGGGAAACAATCCGCCCAGAATCCGGTAAGCGACATCAACTTTGGTGTTGGTGCCGGGATTGAGGATTTTCAGCGGGCCGGCGAGAGCTTCTTCCTTGCCGTCCGGCGTCTTGTCGTGACAGGCGTCACGTTCGGTGATGCCGCCATCCTTGGCCTGGTAGTCCGTAACGCCGGCGACGCAACCGGCATTGAAGCTCTTGGGAGTGCGGGCGAACTCGTACCAACGTCCGGCATAGAAGCTGGCGGGGTCCACCGGCTTGGCCGGTTCCGGCGCCTGAGGCGCAGCCGCGCCATAAGCCGCGGCGGCGAATGCCGCGCTTGTCATGGCGAGGATTGCCATCAGGGTCGCGGCGCTTTTCATGGTGTTTCCTAGCGGGAGTGCTGGGTGGAGAGCGAACCGGGCCGCGAGACAAAGGTCAAAGTGGCGGAATCGTCGCGCGCCAGACTGCTGCCGTCAAAACGGAAAACCTGGATGACACGCTCGGCGGCGCACTGTTGCAGCACCAGCTTGCCGTCATCGCTCCAGGCCAGGCCTTGTGCCCAGTGACAGGAATCGGCCTGCGCCACCGGTGTCAGGGTGCCCGGCCCAATCGCGTAAATTTTGATGATGCCGACCAGACCGTCATATTTGGGATCGCTCTTCACTGTGGCGGCGCCATTGGCCAGCACCACCGCCGCATGACGGCCGTCGGGCGACAGGGCGACATGCTCCGGTGTCTTGCCCACCTCCAGGTTCAGCGCCAGCTTGCCGGTCCTGAGATCGATCATGGTCAGGGTGCCGGCGGTTTTTTTGTCCAGCGCGCCGCCGATATTGGTGTTGATCAGCCAAGCGCCGTCCGGCGTTATCATCGCGCCATAAGGCCCCTTGCCGGTCGTCACATTTCTGCCGGTGGGTGTGACGGCAGCGCCCTTGATCGCCAGTTCCATGATCTGGTTATTGCCGGAGGCGACGGCATAGGCCTTGCGGCCATCCGGCGCGAACACCACATCGGTCGGCGCCGCACCCTTGCCCAGGTCCACCTTGCCGGCCGGGGTCAGGCGTTTGCCGCGCAAGGTGAAGACCGTAATCGTGTCATCGGTCTTGCCGGCGACCAGCACCAGAGTCCCGGCACGGTTGATAGCGACACCGCCGGGGGTCAGGCCGGCGTGGACGGTCTGCAGCAATTTGGGATGGGCGGGATCGGCCAGATCGATCACCGACACTGTGTCGCCGGGCACGGGATTTTCCGGATCAGCCTCCACGTAATTCTGTGCCGCGGTGATGATGGCGAACTTTTCGCCCGCACCCACCGCCACGGCATTGGGCGAGCCGATCATGGCGGCGGGCACCTGCACCGTGCCGATCACGCGCGGCGGGTAGTGATTCATGTCCAGCACATCGACACTGTCGGGGGTGCGCGGGGTGGGATCGCCCTTGACGATCTGCTTGCCGTCATTGGCCGAGATCATCAGCCCAGCCTGCGCGGCGGTGGAACATAGCAGCAAGGCCGCCATTGCCACCGGGCGCATCATTGATCCGGGCATCCGCTGCCATACTCGTTGAAGGCCATGATCGAGGCATCCATCCGCGCTTTGGCCTTCTTCTTGTTGGTTTCGGACACCAGAATCCGGTGGGTCTCGATCGTCACCAGCGCCAACGCGACCGGCCTGGCCGCATCGGCCCTGGACTGGCGAGCAGTGACGAAATCGCGGATGCAGCGCTGATAGGCGTCCGAGGCGGCGGCATAGCGTTTGGTCGCCGCCATGCCGGCCACGATCTGCTCGCGGCTGGCAACCAGGCCGTCGACCGGAGCCGGCATTTGCGGCGCCTCGCAGTTGTCGCGGGCAAAGCTTTGGCCCACCCAGGCCGGATCGGGGCGGCTGTCCACCACCTCGCCGGTCTTGCAGATGGCGGCAAAGGGCTTGCCCGCGGCCGGCGACGCAGACGCTTTCACCACCGGCTGCGGCATGGCTGTTGCCACCAGCAGTACGCCGGGTGCGGCAAGCGCCAGGACAAGCCCGGCGCCGATTGCAATGCGTCTCACCATAGAACGGTCCTACTGCGTGGTGACGGGGCCTCCGGCATTGATGACACTGCCGCCGATGACATGCTGCTTGATCAGCGAGCTCAACGGCACCATGCCCTTGTAGACGAATTTCTGCACCCGCTGACCGCGATAGGTCTCGGTGGTGTAGATGTTGCCCTTGGTGTCGGTAACGATGCTGTGCACCGCATAGAACTGGCCAGGCAAACGGCCGCCGCCACCGAACCAATACAGCTCCTTCAGAGTCGCACGATCCAGCACATGGATCTTCTCATTGGCGCCGTCGGAGACATACATGAACTTCTGCGCCGGATCGCGGCTGAAGGCGATCTCCCACAGCGCGCCGTCACCCTTGGTCTTCTCCTCCATGGTGATCTGCTTCACATAGGTGCCGTCGATCTTGAAGATCTGGATACGGTTGTTGGTGCGGTCGCAGACATAGATCAGCCCGTCATTGCTGGGCTGGGCGCAATGCACCGGATTGCCGAACTGCGGCGAGTTCACGTCATAATGCGGAATGGGATCGTCATTGGGCTTCTTGCCGTAAGCGCCCCACATCCGCTTGAACTTCATGGTGGCGGCATCCCAGATGGAGACGCGCTTGTTGCCGTAACCGTCGGCCAGGACAAGCTCATTGGTCTGGGGAATGACGCGGATCTGGGCGACCCCGCGCACATTGTCAGTGTCGAGACTCCCCTTGCTGGCATTGGCCTTGCCGATCTGGCCGAGATATTTGCCGTCGGCGGTGAATTTCAGGATGAAGCTGTCGTGATAGATGCCGATCTCGCCGCCGCCTTCGCGCGAGATCATCTGCTGCTGCGTCGCCGCGCCGGGGGCTGCCGCGAACTGCGCCGCACTGCCTGGCGCAGGGCCGGGCTGGTAGGCGCCGTTGCCGCCCAGCCAGACATTCTCGTCCTTGTCCACGGTGATGCCGTGGTTAGAACTGGGCCAGTCATGACCGTTGCCACGGACTTCGTCGCGGCCCCAATGGCGCAGGAGATTGCCGGCGGGATCGAATTCCAGCACGTCCGGCGCCGCGGTGCAGCAATCGGCTTCGCCGCGGGTGGCATAAGATTCCTTCTGCTCCAGGGTCTGGGGCCGGTGGACGATCCAGACATTGTCCTTGGCGTCCATCGACAGGCCAATGACCATCGCCAGGCGCCAGTTGTTGGGCAGCGGTTTTGGCCAGAAGGGAGCAACTTCGAACTTGGGCACCATGATGTCGCCGTCGCCCTGGGCATAGGCGCCCTGAAAGGTGGACGGACCGGCGCCAAGGCCGGCGGCCAGCACGGCGGCGCCGGCGGCAAGAAGAAACTTCCTGGAAAAGCGAGTCATGACCATACCCCCGGTTGGGAGGGCGGTTACCGGCCTCATGGCCTTGGGGCCTCTCCCTTATGGGCCAAGCGTTACATGGGCCAAAGAAGGGCGCAACCCTGCCCGGCCTTGTCCGCACCGCCATTTTTCCCTTTAGATGATCCGCTGCAGCGCCCATTTCGTAAGCAGCTGCAACAGGAATTTTGCAGGACCTTCGCCACCGCCGCCGCCAGCCTCGCCGAACGCGCGCCCTTGCCCGATTTCGTGATCCGCGCCGGGATGCGCCGGGTGATTGCCGCCAATGACAGCCAGATCACCCCGCCCGGCACCGATGCCGACTTCGCCCGCGCCATGTCCGGCCATGCGATTGCCGAACATGCCGACGCCGCCAACCGCCAGCATTACGAATTGCCGCCCGAATTCTTCGCTTTGTTCCTGGGGCCGCACCGCAAATATTCCAGCTGCCTGTACCCCAAGGGCACCGAGTCCTTGGGCGAGGCCGAAGCCATCGCCCTGGCGCAGACCGTGGCCCATGCGGGTCTGGCCAATGGCCAGGAAATCCTGGAGCTGGGCTGCGGCTGGGGGTCGCTGTCGCTGTACATGGCGGAAAAATTCCCGGGCGCGCGCATCACCTCGGTTTCCAATTCCGCGCCGCAGCGCGGCTATATCGAATCCCAGGCGCGCGCGCGCGGCCTGACCAATCTCACCGTCATCACCGCCGACATGAACGACTTCAATACCGACAAGGCCTTCGACCGCGTGGTGTCGGTGGAGATGTTCGAGCATATGGCCAACTGGCAGGCGCTGTTGAGCCGCGTGCGCACCTGGCTGAAGCCGGATGGACGCCTTTTCATCCACATCTTTACCCACCGCCATCGTCCGGCGCGCTATGACTGGCACGATCCGGAAGACTGGATGGGCCAGCATTTCTTCACCGGCGGCATCATGCCGACGGTGGGGCTGATCCGGCAGTTTCCCGACCTGTTCACGGTGGAAGAGGAATGGCGCTGGAGCGGCAGCCACTACAAGCGCACCGCCCTGCAATGGCTGGAACTGTTCGATGCCAACCGCGCCCGGATCGATCCCATCCTCCGGGGCGTTTATGGCGCCGATGCCGGCGTGTGGCGGCGGCGCTGGCGCATGTTCTTTTTGGCCACCGCCGAAAGCTTCGGCTTCAAGGACGGCGACGCCTGGGGCGTCAACCACTATCTGTTGAAGCCTGCGTCTTAATTCTTGAGCGTGAAGGACGCGCCGTTCTCGCGGCCATTGCCCCAAAGCGAAAACGGACTTTCGGAAAGCTGCTGTCCCGGCTGCGGCGGCGCAGTGGAAATCAGCGTCACGTCCATCACCAGCACCTGACCGGGACCGACCGAGCCATTGGCGGCACCCTTCGGCCCGAACGCCAGGTTGGGCGGGATCGCCAGTTGCCAGCGATCGCCTTCATGCATCAAGGGCAAGGCCTCGGCCAGGCCGGCCAGGGAAATCGTGCTGACCTGCACCGCTGCGGGCAGCACCGGCGTGGTGCTGTCCACCAGCGCGCCATTGATCTGGCGGATGGCATAGGCGATGCGCGCCACGTCATTGCCGCCCGGCCGCTTGCCGGTGCCCGGGCGCACCACCCGATATTGCAAGCCGCTGGGACGGATGATGGTGCCAGGCTTCTTGGCATTGGCAGCCAGGAAGGCGGCGTTGGCCGCCGGGCTCAGCGCATCGTCGGCCGCCAGCGCCGGCGCGCACAGCCATGCAAGCAAACCCAGCAATACAAAAGACCGCATCATCGCAAGTCTACTTCATGTCTTTCATGTGGTGGGGCATGTCGTGGGGCATGTCGTGGGTCACAGGCATGCTCAATGTGGCGCCGGTAGGCGCCACGAACACCGCCAGGATGCTGGCCGGTTCGCTGTCACTGGCATTCTCGCTGACCATATGGGTGCTGCCCTGGGGTTCGAAAAAGGTTTCGCCGGGGCCATAGACCTTCGCTGGACCATTGGTGGACACCTGCGAGCGGACCTTGCCGCTGACGACATAGACAAAGACGCTGCCGGGATGGCGATGGGCTGCCGACTTGCCGCCCGGCGGATAATTGACCGTCACCGCCGTCAGGGTCTGGCCCGGCGCATTGGCCAGTGCCCGGGCCATCAAGGGACTGACTTTTGCAGGAGGCGCCTCGGCCGCCAGCGCGGGCGCGCTCAAAACCAGGAGCAGGGCAAATACAGATCGCATGATCGGTCATCCTTTGGCGGAGCGATATGTGAGCGTTTTTGCAGCCATCCGGTCAAGGCTTTGACCTTTTCGCGCCAAACCCGGATCATGGCCCCAACAACAGAGGTGGAACATGCGCAAGACAATCGG
>CANCMM010000088.1:0-6803 GCA_947379335.1 Alphaproteobacteria bacterium
CAACGATCCATTTATTAACACTTTGCTGCAGATTGATCGGCTCAAAGCCTGGCACAGTGATGCAGCCATTCATCTCGCAGAAGCGCGAGGTGTTCCACAGCTTGGTGGCGAAGTTGCGGCCCGCCTCCACCCGCGTCGGGCCGACGCGCATGTCGCGGTTCTGCCCTGCGGCCAGCGCCAGGGTGAAGCGCAGCGACTCAATGGCACCGGTAACGGTAGCAACAGCACGTGCAGTTTCCGCAACGATCCATTTATTAACACTTTGCTGCAGATTGATCGGCTCAAAGCCTGGCACAGTGATGCAGCCATTCATCTCGCAGAAGCGCGAGGTGTTCCACAACTTGGTGGCGAAGTTGCGGTTAGTCTCCACCCGCGTCGGACCCACGCGCATGTCGCGGTTCTGCCCCGCTGCCAGCGCCAACGTAAAGCGCAACGCATCGGCGCCGAACTCGTCGATCAGGGTGATGGGGTCCACCACATTGCCCTTGGTCTTGGACATCTTCGCGCCCTGTTCGTCCAGCACGCGGTTGTGGATCAGCACCGTCTTGAACGGCACCTTGCCCATGAAATGGGTGCCCATCATCATCATGCGGGCGACCCAGAAGAAGATGATGTCGAACGCTGTCACCAGAACATCGGTGGGATAGTAGCGCTCCAGCTCCACCGTGCTGTCCGGCCAGCCCAGGGTCGAGAACGGCCACAGCGCCGAGGAGAACCAGGTGTCCAGCACATCTTCGTCACGGGTCAGCGGTTTTCCACTGGCCTGTTTCACGGCCTCATCTTCGGTCTCGGCGCAATAGACCTTGCCGTCCGCGTCATACCAGACCGGAATCTGATGGCCCCACCACAGCTGGCGCGAGATGCACCAGGGGCGGATGTTGCGCATCCAGCCGAAGAAGACATTGGTCCAGTTCTCCGGCACGAACTTGGTCTCGCCGCTTTCGACGGCGGCAATCGCCTTGTCGGCCAGCGGCTGGACATTCAGGTACCATTGCTCGGTGAGGAACGGCTCCAGCACCACGCTTTTGGTCTTTTCGTCATGCGGCACGGCATGGGTGATGGGCTCGATCTTCTCGACCAGTTCCATCGCTTCCAGATCGGCGACGATCTTCTTGCGCGCGGCTTCACGGCTCAGGCCGCGATACGGCGCCGGCACGTCGTTGTTCAGCGTGCCGTCCTTGTTGATCAGGTTGATCAGCGGCAGGTTGTGGCGCTTGCCAACTTCGAAGTCGTTGAAGTCATGGCCGGGTGTGATCTTGACCGCGCCGGTGCCCTTTTCCGGATCGGAATATTCGTCGGCAATGATGGGGATCAGCCGCCCGGTCAGCGGCAGCACCGCGTGCCGTCCGACCAGCGCCTTGTACCGTTCGTCCTCGGGATTCACCGCCACGGCGGTATCGCCCAGCATGGTTTCAGGCCGGGTGGTGGCGATGGTGATGAACTGGTCGCTGTCCTCGATCGGATACTTGATGTGCCAGAGATGGCCCTTGATCTCGATGCTCTCGACTTCCAGGTCCGACACCGCCGTCTGCAGGCGCGGGTCCCAGTTCACCAGCCGCTTGTCCTTGTAGATCAAGCCCTGCTTGTAGAGTTCGACGAACACCTTGGTGACGGCCCGGTTCATTTCCGGATCCATGGTGAAGCGCTCGCGGCTCCAGTCGGCGGAGGCGCCCAGGCGATGCTGCTGTTCGACAATCGCGCCGCCGGACTCGGCCTTCCACTTCCACACTTCTTCCAGGAATTTCTCGCGGCCCAGGCCCAGGCGTGTCATCTGCCGCTCGGCCAGCTGGCGCTCGACGATCAGTTGGGTGGCGATGCCGGCATGATCGGTACCCGGCTGCCACAGCACGTCCTTGCCGCGCATGCGCTCGAAGCGCGCCAGGATGTCCTGCAAGGTGTTGTTGAGGGCGTGGCCGATATGCAGCCGGCCGGTGACATTGGGCGGCGGGATGACGATGGAAAAGGCTTCCGCGCCGGGGCGGGTGCCGCACTTGAAAGCGCCGGACGCCTCCCACTGGGCGGCGATACGCTGTTCCACGTCCTGGGGATTGAAAGTCTTGTCGAGCATAACAAAAAAAGCCGGAAAGTCCTGTGGGGCTTTCCGGCTTTTTGAGGCGCGGGTCAAGCCCCGCCTAATTCAAACGGGAATCAGCGTTTGGTGCCGCGCGACTTTACCACGCGCTCCACTTCGGCCCGTACCGCACCCTCAAGAAGGGCCGGGAAATGCTCGTCCATCCATTCGCGGATCAGGGGCTTCATGCGGTTGATGACCGCGTCGGAATTGTCCGACAGGTAGCGCTGCAGCACCGGCTCGAAGCTTTCGCGCACGGCGCGCTCAAACACATTTTCCACGCTCGAGCCGTCCACCGGCGCAATGGACGGGGCGCTGCGCACCGGCGCCGGGGCGGATTCGGGTTCGTCGGGAATCGCATTGAAGGTGTCTTCCACCGCCTGGCGGGTATGGTCGGAAAAGATGTCGTTATGGACGGCCGGGGCCGGCGCGACATTCTCGAACACCAGGTCTTCGACCGGATCGGGCTGAGGCGCGGGCGGCGGCACGATGGGCGCCGGGGCCACGGCCACCGGGGCTTCCACTTCATGGGTCAGTTCCAGCACGTCGTCATGGACGGCGGGCTGGGCCGGCGCGGGCGCGGCTTCCTCAGCCGGGGCGCCGCCTTCGGGGGCGTCCTCGGAGATGATCTTGCGGATGGAGGCGAGAATTTCCTCCATGGTGGGTTCGTGCTGAGGGTTCGACATCGGCAGCTCCACAAGCCCACCAAACGCAAAGAGGGGGCAATTTCAGCCTAGGATAGTGGCGGCCAGTCGGCAAAGATAGAGTTAACGCCGGAGCCCAAACCGTCCTTAAAAGACAAAGCCCATGGCTTTCTTGAAGCCGGCCAGCAGGGGCACATCGGCGTCGAAATCGGGGCGTTTGCCCACCTGCCCATTCTGTTTCAGGAACAGCCAGGCCCGGCTTTGGCCGTCCTTGATCACCGCCACCAGACGCCCGCCTTCGGCGAGCTGGCCCAGCAGGGTTTCGGGCACCTGCTCGATGGCGCCGTTGACAAAGATCACATCGAACGGCGCTTGACCCTTTACGCCCTCGATCAAGCCGCCCTGGACCACTTCAACCTTGCCCACAGCAGTGGCCAGCAACTCACTGGCAATACGCACCAAATCGGCATCCTGCTCCAGCGCCACGACGTCGGCCGCCATGCGCGCCAGCACCGCGGACGAATAGCCGGTGCCGCAGCCCACATCCAGCACCCGGTCGGTGGCGGTGACCTGGGCCAGGTTCAGCAGCTTGGCGAAGCTGCGGGGGTCCAGCAGATAGCGCCCCTGCGCGACCGCCACCGGCACGTCGGCATAAGCCAGAGCGCGGGCGGCGCTGGGGACGAACTTCTCCCGGGCCACGGCGCTGATGGCCGCCAGGATGTGCGGATCGGTGACATTGGAGGTGCGGATCTGGGCCTCGACCATGTTGAAGCGCGCGGATTCGGACATCGGGAGATTCCTGATAGGGCTGCGGGGGTTATAGGCCGCCCTGATCCGGCCCACAACGCGGCCATTGCCCCCACCGGTCTTCGCTGGCCCGAGGGCCAGCTACGACCACCTCCCCCAATGCAAGCGCGCTATCGCGCGCGCGGGGGAGGATTGTACCCTGCGCCGCCGGTCTGCTATAGCCGCCCGCCGCCGCCGGGCATGCCCGGCATCAAGACCTGAGGCCACGTGGCGGAGTGGTTACGCAGAGGACTGCAAATCCTTGTATCCCGGTTCGATTCCGGGCGTGGCCTCCACACCTTCATCGCCAGCACCATGCCGATAACCGCCGCGATGGCGGCGTTTGATTCAGCTGCGCCCACCGCCAACAAGGTTGGCCGTTTTGTGGCAAATCGGGGCGGAAAAGACCGGGTTTGACGCCGTTATTTGACCTGCCCGGCGTGGCGCCTGTGCGGCGGGCGGGCTATAAATCCCCCATAAAACCAAAGGGGAGTTTTCACGCGATGCGTATTTCGTCCACTGCCGTTTGCCTGTCGGTTCTGCTGGCCTTTTGCGCGCCCGCAGCCTTCGGCGCCTCCATCCTGATCAAGGACGACAAGTCCCAGCCCGAAAGCCTGGCCGCCGCGCCGGACGGCACATTGATCGTGGGCAGCGCCTCCACGCCCTTCGTCTACAAGATCAAGAAAGGCTCGACCACGCCGGAAGTCTTCATCGACGCCAGCGCCGAGGGTCCAGGCACCTTCTTCTTCGGCCAGCTGGTGGACGGCGACACGGTGTGGAGTTGCATGCTGACGCCCATCGCCGGCGTCACGCCGGTGGCCCGTCACACCGCCCTGATCGGCAGCGACTTCAAGACCGGCAAGCGCAAGCTGCGCTGGGAGCTGCCGGGCGCCAACACCACCTGTAACGACTTCGCGGTGGGTCCGGACAAGGCGCTGTATATTTCCGACACCGGCAACGCCAAGATCTACCGCCTGGCGCCCGGCGCGCAGAGCGCCGAACTGTGGCTGGACAATCGCCTGGTGACCGGCATCGATGGCCTCACCTTCCTGAACGGCACGCTCTATTACAACAGCGTGTTCTTCAACAATCTCTACCGCGTGCCGGTGGATGCCAACGGCAAGGCCGGAACGCCGGTGCAGATCTGGATGGACGCGCCGGTGAAGGGCATTGACGGACTACGCACCACCAAGGACGGCAAGATGCTCCAGGCCGAGAACGGCTCGGGCAAGATCCACCTGCTGACCATCAATGGCGACACCGCCCATGTGACGGTGATCAAGGATGGCCTCAAGCAGCCGACCGGCATGGACCAGTCGGGCGACACGATCTGGATCGCCGAGCGCGCCGCCGGTCAGGTCGTCTCCATCCCGATGCCGAAATAGCCCCTCCGGCCTTCGCACCTGACGGTGCTACGGCCACCTCCCCGTATGCGAGCGCGCTTCGCGCGCGCATGGGGAGGTCGTGGGGCGGCCTGATTCGGGCCCGATCGCCTTCTTTTTGGTCAGGGGGGAACTTTTTGGGGTTTGAGACCGTACGGTTAAGGGCTTGTTAACTGTCCTGGGTGCATCCTCCCCTCGTCTTCCTTGAAGACACCCCACCATTACCCAACGCCTTGGGGCCGGGATCACTCCCGGCCTCATTTTTCTTTGTGGGGGTGGGATATAGGCGGTTAAGCCCGCAAATTTCCCGCTTGGTTTGGAGAGAAGGACGCGCTAATACCCGCGTCCTGTCGCGTTCCTCGGTAGCTCAGTGGTAGAGCAATCGGCTGTTAACCGGTTGGCCGCAAGTTCGAATCTTGCCCGGGGAGCCATTTTTCCACACATGACAAAAGAGTCGCTGGACAGGCCCAGGCCGCTTGTCTGAAGTGCGCCGGGTTCCTTTCCATCCGAGTCCCATGTTTCGCACCCTGATTGCCATTGTCTGCTGTGCCGCCTTGTCGGCGCCTGCTCTCGCCCAAGACAAGCCGATCTCGGTCTACTTCCAGCCCACGCGCGACTTTCGCCTGAACGACGTCATCACCACCGCCCTGACTCAGCCGCCGTTCGTTCTGGCGACCAAGCCGGTCCCCGGCGCGCTGGTGGTTTCGATTCCCGGCCGGCTGGAGATCGCGCATGGCCGCATCAGCGGCACCACCTGGAGCTTCGACGTGGTCTTTACCCGCGACGGCAGTTCGCGGGGCCAGAGCGTCCAGAGCTGTAACGAGTCCAAGATCAGCGATTGCACCGACCAGCTGGCCGCTGACGTGAAATCCGCCGCCGGTGTGGCGCCCTAGCGGGCGCGCCCGCGCAGCAGCCCGCCATCAGACCGCGCCGCGGGCTTTGCCCGTGCGTCGATCACCACGCGCTTTTCGAACTTGCCGCCCACCGCGCCACCCTGCTCGATCCGCAAATTCTTGTATTTGAGCATGGACGTCATCACGCCGCCGGTGCGCACGAAGATGCTGTCGCAGATGATGTTGGCGTCGACCTTGCCGAACACGGTCAGGTTGCGGCAGAAAATTACGCCGTTGACGCGGCCGGTCTTCTCGATGGTGACGTTTTCGGCGAATACCAGGCCCTGGACCTGGCCGTGGATGAAGGCATTGCGGGCGATCAGCTTGCCCTCGATGCCCGAATATTCATCGATGATGGTGAAACCGTTTTTGCCGCCGGAAGCCTTGCTGGGAGGAAAAGCCTCCCAGTCATATTCCGCAACCTCGTCCTCGCGCTGCGGCACGTATAAAGATGAGCAATCGTAGGTCACCGGAGCGGCACCTATGGATCAGGATGGGATCGAAAGACTGTGTTATTCGGCGCCGGTCTTCAGGACCACGACCTTGGGGTCGCTGATCTTCTCGATCGTGCCTGCCAGTTCGCCGCCCTCTTCCACCATGATCTTGGAGTAGCTCACCGAACCGGAGATGCTGCCCGTCGAACGCACCACCAGCTTGGACTGGACGATGAGATGGTCGCCCACCGCGCCGCGCACTTCGGCGGTTTCCACGCTGATCTGGCCGGAGACGTTGCCGGTCTGGCCGACAATCAGGCTCTTGGCCTTCAAGGTGCCTTCGAACTTGCCGTCCACCGAGGCGCAGCCCGGCACCGTCATGTCACCTTTGAACTGAACGCCGGCACCGATGAAAATCGTGCCTTCGGATTCATTGTCCACAATCTTGTTGTCCATGAATGCCCCCAACTGTCCCAGCCGCAGAAATGCACGGCCGGGTAACCCTAAGCGGGTGGAAAGCATGGTTCAAGAACCTGTATACGGCATGCTTAATGCCCCAGCGGAACGGCGGGCGGCAGAAAAACTCAATAAAA
>CANCMM010000089.1:0-6711 GCA_947379335.1 Alphaproteobacteria bacterium
CATGATGGAGCGGCCATTGACGGCCTGGCCGTCCTTGATGATGTGAATCTCCGACTGGAACCGCGCCGAGGCTTCCACGATCTTGGCGCTGGCGCGGGCATGCAGCCCGCGCTTGTTCAGGATCTTGGCGCTGGCGTGAAGGGTGGTCATCCCAGGTCGGCGCTTCCGGCCCGCATATATTTGCGCCCCGCCTCGATGGCGTCCTTGACGGCCTGTTCCAGCGGCACCTTGTTGCGGATGTCGATCAGCTTGATCAGGCTGGGCAGGTTGACGCCGGCCAGCACCTCGATCTTGCCGCGCTCCAGCAGGGTCAGCGCCAGGTTGCAGGGCGTACCGCCGAACATGTCGGTGGCGACGATCACGCCATTGCCCACGTCAACCGACTTGGCGGCGGCCGCGATTTCGCGCTGGCGGCGCTCGATATCGTCTTCGGGCCCGATGCAGACGGCGCGCAGATGGGTTTGCGGCCCCACCATATGCTCCATCGCGGAAATGAATTCCTGGGCCAGGCGGCCGTGGGTAACAAGAACAATGCCAATCATGCGGAATCCTTCGGGCGGCGGGACAGTAGCAAAAACGCCCAGCGTGGGAAGGGTTATTTGGTGATAAAAGTGTCGCTAAACAAGCCCTGTGCAAAAGCCTTGAGAGCGGCGCGTATTTTGGCCGGTGTGGAGGCATAATGGGCATCCAGGGTGATCTGCGGCACTTGCGCAGCGTTCCTGAGCGGCGCTTTCCAGGGCCGGTGAACGGGCAGGCGCATCCCTTCCTTGCCCAGCTTTACCACCAGCGCGATCTTCACGCGCGCGCGCGCCGGCGTCTTGACGATGCCCACCCCGCGAATCTCGATCAGGCCGCGAATGCTCGCGGGCGCCTTGGCCCACAGCACGCCCTTGTCGATAAACAGGATGGTGCGGTCGTCGGCCACCAGCTGTGCGCCGTCATCGATCAGCCGGAGCGCCAGGTCGGATTTTCCCGCTCCGCTCGGCCCCAGCAGCAGCACGCCTTTGGTGCCAATGGCGACGCAGCTGGCATGGATGTTTTTTTCGGGTTCAGACATGTTGTTGCGCCAGGGGTAATTCCACGATCAGCCGCGCGCCGGAGCCTTGGGTATTATCGGGGCTGCGATTTTCCGCATAGATCCGCCCGCCGGCGCCTTCGATGATCTGGCGGGCGATGGAAAGTCCCAGGCCCGAATTCCTGCCGAAATTCTCGCCCGGCCGCTCGGTATAGAAGCGCTCGAAGATGGATTCCAGATTGTCGGGCGGAATGCCGGGGCCTTCATCCTCCACCGTGATGCGCGCCACGATGTCGTTGCGCACCGCCGTCACGATCACCTTGCCGTGCGGCGGGCTAAAGGACGCGGCATTGTCGACCAGGTTGCGGAACACCTGGCCCAGCCGCTCATCCTTGCCCAGCGCGATGGCGTTCGCCGGCAGCTGGTCGTTCAGCACGAAGTCCACGCCGCTGTCGGTCATGCGGTAGATCTCGATGATGGTGGACAGCAGCCGGGACAGGGCCACCGGCTCCTTGATCTCGCGCGACAGTTCCGCATCCAGTCGCGAGGCGTCGGAAATGTCGGTGATCAGCCGGTCGATGCGCTTGATGTCGCCGCGCACGATGCCCAGAAGCTGCGCGCGGCTTTCCTCATCCTTGGCGCGGGAGAACATCTCCACCGCGCTGGCCAGCGAGGTGAGGGGGTTCTTCAGTTCATGCGCCACGTCGGCGGCGAAGCTTTCGATGGCGTCGATGCGGTCGTACAGACCACCGGTCATGGAACGCAAACTGTCGGCCAGGTCGCCGATCTCGTCGGTGCGTTCGGGAAAATTGGGAATGTCGCTGCGTCCGCCCAGGCCGAAGCGCACGCGGTCCGCCGCCGCCGCCAGCCGCTTCACCGGTTCGGCGATGGTGCCCGCCAGGTACAGCGAGGAAAACAGCATCACCAGCAGCGCCACGATGAACACTTCGATCAGGGTGGCGCGCTCCTGGCGCAATATGTCGTCAATGTCGCCGCCTTCGGTGGACAGGAACAGCACGCCATAGATGGCGGTGAAGCGCTGGATCGGCACCGCCACCGACAGCACCAGCCGGTTGCGATCATCCACCCGTTGGGCCGTGGCGGTGACGCCGGTCAGGGCGCTGTCCACTTCGCTGTAGATGTGCCCGTCTTCACCGCCTTCTGAATAGGGCTCCAGCCGGGCGAAGGGACGCACGCCCATGATCCCGTCATACAACCGCTTGAACCAGGCCTTGACTTGGCTGGCGGTGTCCAGCGCCGGCAATTCGCCGGTCTGCACCACATTGCGGGCCAGCAGGTCGCGCGTGTCGATGGCCAGATGCCCACCCGGCAGATAAAGCCGCCCCCGCAAGCGCGTCGGCGCGATCAACTGGCGCAGCAAGGGTTCGGCTTCGGCGACTTTCAGGGTGTGGGTTTCAGGCTCGGTGGCATATTCCGCCAGGGTGCCGGCCACGATGTTGGCCTGTTCGTGGATGGAGGTGAGCCGCTCCTCGATCAGGCCGCGCCCGCTGGCCTGCACCAGGATGACGCCGGCCGTCAGCACGATCAGCGCCAGCGCATTGAAGGCCAGGATGCGCCAAGTGAGGGCGGAAAAGTGGGGCACTATTCGCGATAGCGGTAACCGACGCCGTACAGCGTCTCGATGGCGTCGAAATCATCCGCCACCACCTTGAACTTCTTGCGCAGCCGCTTGATGTGGCTGTCTATGGTGCGGTCGTCGACATAGACCTGATCGTCATAGGCCGCGTCCATCAGGCTGTCGCGGCTTTTGACAAAGCCGGGGCGCTGCGCCAGCGCCTGCAAGATCAGAAATTCGGTGACGGTCAGGCGCACCGGCTTGCCGTCCCAGGTGCATTCATGGCGCTGGGGGTCCAGCGCCAGCTTGCCGCGCACCAAGGCTTCGGTCTTGGGCGCTTCGGCGCCGGCGGCCACCGGCGTGTGGTTTCCTTCGGCCCGGCGCAACACGGCGCGTACACGCTCCAGCAGCAGGCGCTGGGAGAAGGGCTTGCGGATATAATCGTCGGCGCCGGCATTGAGGCCCATCAGCTCATCGATCTCTTCGTCCTTGCTGGTGAGGAAGATGACGGGAAGATCGGGCGAGCCCTGCTTGAGCCGGCGCAGCAGCTCCAGCCCGTCCATGCGCGGCATCTTGATGTCCAGAATGGCGAGGTCGGGCGGGGCGGGCGCCAGTGCGGTCAGCGCCGCGGCGGGATCGGAAAAGGTGCGGACATGATAGCCTTCCTGCTCCAGCAGCATGCTGACGGAGGCGAGGATGTTTTTATCGTCGTCTACGAGGGCGATATTTGCCATTGAGTCCGTTCAAAATAAGGCAGGCGCAGTATAAGCCCATGATGAACAAAGCAAAGTCCAAAAGGTTCCCTTGACAGGTCTCCCCTTCGATCCGCGCCGTTTCGCTGGAACGGCGGCATTTTACGAGCGCTACCGCCTGGGCTATCCGGACCGGCTGCTGTCGCGCGTGGCGGATCTGCTGGGCTTGAAGCCGGGGGACGCGGTGCTGGACCTTGGCTGCGGCACCGGCATGTTGGCGGTTGGTTTCGCCAAATTGGGCATGGCGGTCACCGCGATGGACCCCGAGCCGGACATGCTGGCAGCTACAAAAGCCGCGGCGGACACGGACGGCGTGACGCTGAATATCGTGCAGGGCAGTTCGCACGACCTGGCCCCCGGCATGGGACCGTTCCGGTTGGTGGCGATGGGGCGCAGCTTTCACTGGATGGACCGCGCCGCGACGCTTGCGATGCTGGATCGCATCGTGACAGCGGACGGCGGGGTGGCACTGTTCCACGACGCCCATCCGCCGACGGAGGAAAATCGCTGGTTCAAGATCCTGCGCGAAGTGCAGGACAAGTTCAACCGCGCCGCGGCGCCGCATGTGATGGAAAGGCGCGGTGGCCATCGCCGCTATGAACCCTTCCTGTTTGCCTCCGCCTTCACGCAACTGGACGGATTGTCGGTGACGATCCGCCAAGACCTGACGGTGGAGGAGATCGTGGGCCGGGCCCTGTCCATGTCCACCTGCTCGCCGCAGACATTGGGCGCGCAGCAACAGGCGTTCGAAACGCGGCTGGCGGCGGCCTTGCGGGAATTGTCGCCGGATGGGACATTCACCGAGGTTGCCGAACTGGTCGCGGTTCTGGCGCGGCGGCCCAACAAGACGTAAGACTTTTCGGGGGGACTTCATGCTGCAACAGATTTTGACCGGCCAGACCAGGGGCGCGGCGCTGCTGATGGGGGCGGCGATCCTGTTCCTGTATCTGCTGCCTTCGGTGATCGCCCTGGCGCGGGCCCATCGCCGGTTCATCCCGATCCTGGTGCTGAACCTGGCGGTCTCGCTGATCCAGGCGCTGATCGCCAGCAAGCTGTTTCCCGCGCTGCTGGTGTTCGATCCGCACAATTTGCCGTCACTGCTCAAAGTGGCTGCGCTCGTGACCTTTGGGCCCGGCTGGTTGGCACTGATGGTCTGGTCGCTGATGCCCGGCACGCCCGATCCGCGCCTGGTGCGGTTCAAGCAGACCAAGACCTATGACACCATCGCTGCCCTGCCACTGATCCTGTGGTTCGCCTATGGGGCGCTGCAGTTGCGCGCCGTGCTGGTGTATGACGTCGGCCTGATGACGGCCGGCACCGCCAGCCTATATGTCTGGGTGCAGTTCATTTCCCTGACCATGGCGGCGATTTTCGACCTGATGCTGGTCTATCTGCTGGTGGTGCGCGACCGTGCGGTGGGCCGCTCCAGGGGCGTGTGGCCGCGCGTGTTCGGCGTGGTCGGCACCTTCATGGGCGTGGGCATCTTGCAGCTGCCGGTGGCGCGGCTCGATCTTCCCCTGCAGCTTGTGGCGGCGGTGCTGATCGGCGTGGGCAGCCTGGGCTCGGCGCTGGTGCTGTGGCGCCTCGGCAAGAGCTTTTCCATCCTGCCCGAGGCACGCCAGCTGGTGACCGGCGGGCCCTATTCCCACGTCCGCCATCCACTCTATTCGGTGGAGATCATCACCATCCTGGGGACAGCGCTGCAGTTCGCGGCGCCCTGGTCCTGGATCATTGCCGCGATCGTTGTGGTGCTGCTGTGGGTCCGCAGCCACTTCGAGGAGCAGGTGCTGGCGGAAAGTTTCCCCGAGTACGCGGCTTATCGCACGCGCACCAAGCGGTTCATTCCCGGCGTTATCTGACGGTTACTTAAACTCGACTTTCACGATCTCGTAAGAGCGCGCGCCGCCAGGCGCGGTCACTTCCACCGTGTCGCCCTTGCTCTTGCCGATCAGGGCACGGGCGATGGGCGAGGAGATGGAAATGCGGCCGCGCTTGGCGTCCGACTCCACATCGCCCACGATCTGGTATTTGCGTTCTTCGTCGGTGTCTTCATCGGCCAGGGTGACGGTGGCGCCGAACTTGACGCTGGTGCCCGACAGCTTGGAAATATCGATCACATCGGCGCGGCCGATCTGGTCTTCCAGCTCCATGACGCGGCCTTCGATGAAGCTCTGCTTCTCCTTGGCGGCGTGATATTCGGCATTCTCCGACAGGTCGCCATGGGCGCGCGCTTCGGCGATTGCCGCGATGATGGCGTGGCGGTCGACATTCTTGAGCTGGTTCAGCTCTTCCTCCAGGCCCTTGAAGCCTGAAGCGGTCATCGGAATTTTTTCCATTGTCTCGTCCCGTCGGCAAAAAAACGCTCGCAGCCCCCGCCGCTGGCGGATGCCGGAGCCATCTTGTGTTAAGGCACTGAATTCGCTGATTAAATAGTTCTGACGATCAGCGGTGCATCAGGAAGAGTAAGACTGCAGGGGGGCGACTTCAAGTGAGCCTGCCCGAAGCGCCTGAATGGCCTGGGTGGCCGCCGCCGCCCCCGCCATGGTCGTGTAATAGGGAACCTTGAGGGTCAGCGCGGCGCGGCGGATGGACGAACTGTCAGCCAGCGCCTGGGCGCCATCGGTGGTGTTGAACACCAGGTTGATCTCGCCATTCTTCAGCGCGTCCACCACATGGGGACGGCCCTCCAGCACCTTGTTGATGACGGCGACCGGCAGGCCCTTGGCTTCCAGGGTGCGGGCCGTGCCGCGGGTGGCGATCAGCGAGAAGCCCATCGCCAGCAATTCGCGGGCAGGGCCTTCGATCAGGTCCTTGTCGCCTTCCTTCACCGAGATGAACACGGTGCCGCCGGTGGGCAGCTTCACACCGGCGCCGATCTGGCTCTTGGCGAAGGCGCGGCCGAAATTCTCGTCCAGGCCCATCACTTCGCCGGTGGAGCGCATCTCCGGTCCCAATATCGTGTCCACGCCGGGGAAGCGGGCAAAGGGCAGCACCGCTTCCTTGACCGAGATGTGCTTGGGGTTCGGCTTTTTCAGGTTCATGGACTTGAGCGTTTCGCCCGCCATCACGCGCGACGCGATGGCCGCCACCGGCAGGCCGATAGCCTTGGCGACGAACGGCACCGTGCGGCTGGCGCGCGGATTGACTTCCAGCACATAGATCTCGTCGCCCTGAATGGCGTATTGCACATTCATCAGGCCCTGGACCTTCAGCGCCTTGGCCATCAGGGTGGTCTGGCGTTCGATCTCGGCAATGGTCTGCGGCGACAGCGAGCGCGGCGGCAGCGAACAGGCGCTGTCGCCGGAATGCACGCCGGCTTCCTCGATATGCTCCATCACGCCGGCGATGAAGACGTCGCCGTCCTTGTC
>CANCMM010000090.1:0-6667 GCA_947379335.1 Alphaproteobacteria bacterium
AAACTGCCGACCAAGGCGCCCTGGGTGATCCAGGGCCCGGGCGAAAATGCCGGCGTGATCGATATCGGCGACGGTGACGCCGCCATCTTCAAGATGGAAAGCCACAACCATCCGTCTTTCATCGAGCCCTATCAGGGCGCGGCGACCGGCGTGGGCGGCATCATGCGCGATGTCTTCACCATGGGCGCGCGCCCCATCGCCATGATGAATGCGCTGCGCTTCGGCGAGCCATCGCACCCCAAGACCCGCCACCTTGTGTCCGGCGTGGTGTCGGGCATCGGCGGTTACGGCAACTGCATGGGCGTGCCCACCGTGGGCGGCGAGGTCAATTTCCATCCCAGCTACAACGGCAACATCTTGGTCAACGCCATGTGCGTCGGCCTGGCGCGGCAGGACAAGATCTTCCTGTCGGCCGCCAAGGGCGCCGGCAATCCCGTCGTCTATATCGGCTCCAAGACGGGCCGCGACGGCATCCACGGCGCCACCATGTCCTCGGCCGAGTTTGACGATGCCTCGGAAGAAAAGCGCCCCACCGTGCAGGTCGGCGATCCCTTCACCGAAAAACTGCTGCTGGAAGCCTGCCTGGAATTGATGGCGACCGACGCCATCATCGCCATCCAGGACATGGGCGCGGCCGGCCTGACCTCCTCGTCCGCCGAGATGGGCGACAAGGGCGGCAGCGGCATCGAGCTGGATTTGGACAAGGTGCCCCAGCGCGAAACCAACATGACCGCCTATGAGATGATGCTGTCGGAAAGCCAGGAGCGCATGCTGGCGGTCTTGAAGCCCGGCCGCGAAGCCCAGGCCGAAGCCATCTTCAAGAAGTGGGAGCTGGATTTCGCCGTCATCGGCATCACCACCGACACCAGCCGTCTTGTGGTCAAACACAAGGGCAAGATCGAAGCCGACATGCCCATTACCGCCCTGTCCGATGCGGCGCCGATCTATGAGCGCCCCTATACCGAGCGCAAGCCGCAGACCGGCGAGCCAGCTTATGACAAGTCCAAGCCGGTGCTGGCGTCGTTGAAGACCATTCTCGCTTCGCCCGACATGGCCTCGCGCCGCTGGGTGTGGGAACAGTATGACCATACCGTGATGGCCGACACGGTGCAGGTGCCGGGCGGTGACGCCGCCGTGGTGCGCATCCATGGCACGCAAAAGGCGCTGGCCATCACCACCGACGTGACGCCGCGCTATTGCAGGCCCGATCCCTTCGAAGGCGGCAAGCAGGCGGTGGCCGAAGCCTGGCGCAACCTCACCGCGGTGGGCGCGCTGCCGCTGGCCGTCACCGACAACCTGAATTACGGCAATCCGCAAAAGCCCGAGATCATGTGGGAAATCGTGGCCGGCATTGACGGCATCGGCGCCGCCTGCCGGGCGCTGGACTTCCCGGTCATCGGCGGCAACTGCTCGCTGTACAATGAGACCAATGGCGAAGGCATCCTGCCTACCCCCGCGATCGGCGCCGTCGGCCTGATGAAGGACGTGACCAAGATGGCCACCGTCGCGTTCAAGCGCGCCGGCGATGTTATCATCCTGATCGGCGAGACCAAGGGCCATCTGGGCCAGTCCATCTACCTTCGCGAAATCGAAGGCCGCGAAGAAGGGGCCAGCCCCAAGGTCGATCTGGCTGTCGAAAAAAAGCATGGCGACTTCGTGCGCGGGCTGATCGAAGCCGGGCGCGTCGATACCGTGCATGACGTGTCAGACGGCGGTCTGCTGGTGACGATTGCCGAAATGGCGATGCCGCGCGGCATCGGCGCTTCGGTCGGCATTGCCGGCTTGCCCGATGCCGTCCCGTTCTGGTTCGGCGAGGACCAGGCGCGTTATGTTATCGCCGCGCCCTTTGCTGAAGCCGAGAAGATCGTGGCCGAAGCCCGCGCCGCCTTTATCACCGTGGCCGAACTGGGCAAGACGGGTGGCGACAAGATCACCTTGGATAGCAAGGACAGCGTTTCGATCGCGGACCTGAAGGCCGGTTTCGAAAGCTGGTTCCCAAATTTCATGTCGGGCGAAGAAATCCCGGTTACGAACTAAGGATTGATGCCATGGGAATGAAGGGCAATGAAATCGAGAAGTTCATCAAGGACGCGTTTCCCGACGCGGATATCGAGATGAAGGACCTGGCCGGTGACGACAATCACTGGGCCGCCGTGGTCACGTCATCCGCCTTCAAGGGCAAGACCCGCGTCGCCCAGCACCAGATGGTCTATGCGGCGCTGAAGGGCAACATGGGCGGCGTGCTGCATGCCCTGCAGCTGACCACCGTGGCGAAAGACTAGAACAAGTCGCCCCAACCCAGTTTGCGTAAGCGGCGATACGCGTCCTTGTCGCGGGACGCCAGGAACTGCGCCCGCAAACCATTTTCATCACACAGCTTGAAAGTCAGGCCGGGCTTGGTTTCCAGCGGCGGGGCCAGGATACGCGCGCCATCGCTGAGTTTTTCGCGCGTCACCACGACATAGGAATAGCGCTCATCCTCGAACGGCACGTTGGCGCCCTTGAGCAGCATGTGGTCGCGGCTGCGCGGCAGCCTTTGGCTGAAATGGCACCAATCATCACCGGCCATGGGACAGGCATTGTCATGCGTACAGGGCGCCGCGACATGCGCGCCGTCTTCGATCAGCGCGGCGCGGGCGGCGCGGATGCGGGCAAAACCGTCCGGCGTGCCCGGTTCGATCAGCGCCAGTACCCGCGCACCCGACGCCCACAAATGCCGCGCGGTGGCCGCCGCCGAGGCCGCCGGCAATTCTGCCAGCACATAGCTGGCGACCATGAGGTCCGCTTGCGGCTTGTCCGCGCCAAGATCGCCGGAGAGAATGTCCGCGGCGGCCAAGGGTCCGTTGTCGGCCAGCTTGCGCGCCAGGCTGCGCAGTGCGGGGTTGTGATCCAGCATTGTGACGGACGCGATCCCCGGCCATTGCATCATCGCCGCCCAGCTTGCCGCGCCGGTGCCGGCACCCACATCCAGCAGGCTGGCGGGCGCAAAGTCCGGCATCACTTCGGCCAGGCGCGCAAACGCCGCGGCACAGGCGGCATAGGTGGCGGGCATGCGTGCGATGGCATAGGCGGCCGCATCGGCCGGGGTGAGGATGGCGCTGGACGTGGCGCCTTTGCGGTAGCCCGCCGACTGTTTTTGCGCGGCCATGACAAGGTCTTTGCGCGGCACCCCTTCCAGCAGGGCCGCGATGGCAGTGGTTAAAGCGGCGGGCAGTTGCATCAAAATCCAGCAGGAATAGCGGTCTTTATGGTTGGTCGCTCCCGCTCGCGCGGACGCTCCGTGGGCCATCTTGACCCATTGGCACACCGTGCTTAGATCATAGCCGAGTTTCAGCGAGAGTTCCCAAAATGTCCGATGTCCAGGCCCGCATTGCCGACGAAGTGAAAAGCAACGATGTGCTGCTGTTCATGAAGGGCACCCCCGGCTTTCCGCAGTGCGGCTTTTCGGCCGTGACGGTGCAGATCCTGTCCCACATCGGCGTCAAGTTTAAAGCCGTGAACGTGCTGGAAGATCCCGAAATCCGCGACGGCATCAAGGTCTATTCCAACTGGCCGACCATTCCCCAGCTGTATGTGAAGGGCGAATTTGTCGGCGGCAGCGACATCATCAAGGAAATGTTCGAGCAGGAAGAACTTGTGCCCTTCCTGGAACAGCATGGCATCGCGCTGGAAAGCGCCTGATCTTTCGCCGGCAGCGCACCGCGCTTTAAACGAAAAAGGCCTTTCTCGCGAAAGGCCTTTTTTCATTTCACAGAAGCGAAATTGACTAAAGCCGCTGATCGGCCATGCGGCGCAGATCGCCCCGATCCAGGTTGGTCATGATCACCCGGTCGGCACGATTATAGCGCACATCCGATGCGTCGATCCAAACGGTGCGATTGTTGTCCAGGCGGACCAGCAGGGCAGTGACGCTGCCGCCCCGGCCGCGGCTGGTATCTGTGACAGTGCCGACGCGGCGGCCATTCATCAGTTGCACGCGGCCACCGATCAGATTGGTGTCGCGGTCCATGACGCTCCAGCGGCCATCGCGACTCCAGGCGCCGCGGTGATAGGCATTGCGTTCGGCGGCATAACGGCTGCGCAAATCGTTGTAGCGGGCATTCTTGTCGTCATATTCGGCCTGCCTGGTGCGGTTGTCCTGCAGCTGGTCCTGATACCTGTTCTGCTCGGACTGATAGCGGGTGTTGTCGGCATTGGCGCGATCGTCCACGGCGCGGTTGTCGGCGCCGACCTGACGGTTGATGCGAGCGGTATCGGCTTTTTCCGACGCGGTGGAATGGGTCGTGGGCATGCCATCGGCATTGACCCGGTTGCGTTCCGGCGAGTCATAGGTTTGCGCGAAGGCGGGGCTGAGACAGACCGACAGCGCAACGCCGCTTACGGCGGCCATCAGCGTTACAGACAGATTGCGGGCATGAAAATTCATGGCGCGGCTCCTTTTGGGCGTGCGCCAAAGAGCGGTGCTCTTTTTGGGCGTGCGGTAGCTAACGCGGCTGGGGTCGCAATGTTCCATTCCGCACGAAAGAGCCCCAAATACGACAACACCTCCGGACCATTTGTGGCCCGAAGGTGCTGCAATGCTCGTTTTTGAACCGATCAGCGCGAGTAAAATTCGACGATCAGATGCGGTTCCATCTGCACGGCGTACGGAACGTCCGCCAGCTTGGGGGTGCGCAGCAGCTTCACCGACTTGGCTTCGCTGACTTCCAGGAAATCGGGCGTGTCGCGTTCGGCGCTCTTGGAGGCTTCCAGAACCAGCGCCATTTCGCGGGCCTTGGGACCCAGCTCGATCGTGTCCTTTTCGGTCACGTGATAAGAGGCGATGGTGACGCGGCGGCCATTGACCTTGACGTGGCCGTGGCTGACCAGCTGGCGGGCGGCGAACGGGGTCGGCACGAACTTGGCGCGATAGACGACGGTGTCCAGGCGGGTTTCGAGCAGGCCGATCATGTTCTCGCCGGTGTCGCCGGGACGGCGCGCCGCATCGGTGTAATACTTGCGGAACTGACGCTCGGTGATGTTGCCGTAATAGCCCTTCAGCTTCTGCTTGGCCTGCAGCTGCGTGCCATAGTCGCTGAGCTTCTTGGCGCGGCGCTGGCCGTGCTGGCCCGGACCATAGGAGCGCTTGTTGACTGGGCTCTTGGGACGGCCCCAGATATTTTCGCCCATGCGGCGGTCGAGCTTGTACTTGGAATTTTGGCGCTTGCTCATCAGTCCTGCTTTTCGAATTTGGTGCCGGCAGGGTGCCGGAAAGGCGCGCACTATATGCAGCGACCTTGGCATGTCAAACGCATGCAACCACAGGTTTAGTGTCCGATATCTTTCATAGTGATATCAATGGCTTGTTCCATTATCACCCGCGCGTCGGCACTGGTACAATTTGCCTGAATCTCGAGATTGCGGGGTTTTGAGCTACGGTCCAGCCCATGACGGACCCTACTCTGGTAGCGGCTATCCTGGCGCGCGCGGCGCGGACATACCATGCCACTTCGTATGCCTACCTGCTTGGCGCCGGTGCCATCTTTATAATTATCGTGATTGTTGTCGGATATTTGTGGAGGCGACGTGCCTAAAGGACTCCGAGGCCAGAAGCGCCCCGTCCCACCACGACAGGCATAAGGGGATAATGGGGATGGACGGGGCAGAGCTCATGCGAAAGGTCGTGGCCGCGTTTGGCAATTCCGACCTGCAACCGCTGTTGGACGCGATCCATGAGGACATTGTCTGGAAGACGGCCAGCACGCGTGAGGGCGTGTTCCGCTTCGACGGCCAGTACAAAAACCGGCC
This sequence comes from Alphaproteobacteria bacterium, assembly GCA_947379335.1. Taxonomy (GTDB): domain Bacteria; phylum Pseudomonadota; class Alphaproteobacteria; order Micropepsales; family Micropepsaceae; genus Rhizomicrobium. The sequence goes on from CANCMM010000090.1 coordinate 5,788, forward strand.
CGGTGTCTTGGACGTGCTCTCAAAAATCTCCCAGGACTACACATTCCACTATCTGAGGCCGAAAGAGATTCTGGCGGTTGAGGATGTGGTTTGGGGGCTTTTTGATGCCAGCGTGTCATACGATCCGAAGGGCAAGGCCGGGCCCGCAAAAGCGTTAAGCCTGGAGATTGCGGTCCGCTGGCGGCTCAAGGACGGAAAAATCATCGAGCATCAGGGCTTTTTCGATACGGCCTCCGTGCTCATCCAGCAGGGCCTGATCCCTGATCCGGCCCTGCAACCCTGAGTAAACTGTAACAGTGCCCGCGCGTCTGTGACCGTGCTTGTTGAAGAGCCTGCCGCACCGGCCTAGGCTGGCGCCATGAGCGCAGACGCCCATTCCCATGGCCGCACCGCCGACGCAATCGCCCTTCGCCTGCGATTACGATAGTTCTTCACACCCTGGCCCCGTGGCGGAACTGGTAGACGCACCGGACTTAAAATCCGTTGTTCCGAAAGGGACGTATCTGTTCGATTCAGATCGGGGCCACCACTATCATCGCTCCATCAGCGCGACTTGCAGCATCGCCCGCGCATAGGCGGTGTGATAGGCCCAGGCGACCGCCGCGTTGGTCTTGAGGTCGCGGTCCACGTCCAGCCCGCGCGCATGTTCCGGAAAGATCATGTATTTGTATTTGGCCGCGACCAGCGCCTTCATCACCGCCAGCATGTTGTTGTCGCCATTGTCGGGATAAACCTCGGTGTAATCCTGGCGCGGGACGCGCAGCCGCACATTGCGGTAATGCACATGGCCGATCTGGTCGCGCTGGCCGAAATAGCGCGCCACCTCCACCGGGTCTTCGCCCAGCTCGCGGGTCACGCCGCAATCGAAGATGATGCAGTT
>CANCMM010000091.1:0-6633 GCA_947379335.1 Alphaproteobacteria bacterium
CAAGCGTCTGGAAAGTCACGTCAGTCACAAAAGTCCTTAAAAACCGCGGGAGCGCGCCAAAGGGCACGGATTTACGGCTGGTTGCCGTCTTCCACGCACACTGGAGGGAACGGAGGTCAAAGCTGAGATCCGGCGGTGGCAGCGCTGAAAAGCGCCTTGTGCGGTCGCACGGATGGCGGGTGTATGGGGGTGTTCGCACGGGAAGTCAACCCATTTTTGCTGCAGCGCAACAAAACGAGACCGTAACATTTGTACGATTAACCCCGTTGCGAGGTGCGGCTTTCTGTAGTCATCATGTCTCAGTCGCCCTCGCACAGCCGGGATGCAAGGGGGGCTTGGGGTTATCAAACCGGCATTGGGGCAGTGCGTCGGTTCTCATGGCATACGGTAATGACGGGCCTAAGCCCATTTCGCAGGCTTCTGCGAAGGGCAAGGTGAAGTGGTTCAACGCCACAAAGGGTTACGGTTTCATCACACTGGACAATGGCGGCGACGCCTTCTGTCACGCCAGCGCTTTGCAGGCGACGGGGCACGCTGACGTGCAGCCGGGCACCACGATTGTCTGCGACCTGGCCGACAGCCAGCGCGGCCTTCAGGTGGTGACGGTTCACAGCGTGGACATCTCGACGGCGGAGGCGCCCAGCCGGGCACCGCGCCCCGACCGCTTCGGCGGCGGCGGCGGTCGTTTTGGCGATGGTGGTGGCGACCGTTTCGGCGGTGGTGGCGGATATGGCGGTGGTTATGGTGGTGGCGGTGGTGGCGGCTATCGGGACAACAATGCGCCCTCCGGCCCCATGGTCGAAGGTAAGGTCAAGTTCTTCAACGACCAGAAGGGCTTTGGTTTTGTGATGCCTGACAGCGGCAGCGGCGACATCTATCTGCATGCCAGCGCGCTGCGGCGCTCCGGTGTCCAGGCGGTGGAGCCCGATCAGCGCATTCGCTATTCGACGCGCCAGGGTAACAAGGGCGTAGAAGTCGACAAGGTCGAGATCATCTAAAGCGCTTGGCTTTTGCTCCCTGGCGGCGTCGCTCGTCGCTCATGGGCTATTCGCCCACATCGCTCCTCGCTCCTGGCCAGGAACCAAAATCCTGCGCGCTAGACCGGTGCTGACTTAGCAATACCCGGCGCGACGTCGGGGTCATTTTCAACTTCCTTGAGCTTCTCGCGGGCCGCGGCGGCTTCGCGCTGCTTGTTCCACATCGAGGCGTAATGGCCGTTCTGCGCCAGCAGCTCGGAATGGCGGCCGCGCTCGATGATCTGGCCGTGGTCCAGCACCAGGATTTCGTCGGCATCCACCACGGTCGACAGCCGGTGCGCGATCACCAGTGACGTGCGGTTGCGCGACACGATGTTCAGGGCACTCTGGATCTCGCGCTCAGTGCCGGTATCCAGCGCGCTGGTGGCTTCATCCAGCAGCAGGATAGGCGGGTTCTTGAGGATGGTGCGGGCGATGGCGACGCGCTGTTTTTCGCCGCCCGACAATTTCAGACCCCGCTCGCCCACCATGGCTTCATAGCCCATCGGCAGTTCGACAATGAACTTGTCGATCTGGGCCAGGCGCGCGGCTTCCTTGATATCGGCTTCATTGGCGCCGATGCGGCCATAGGCAATGTTGTACTTGACCGTATCATTGAACAGCACCGTGTCCTGGGGGACGATGCCGATCACGCTGCGCAGGCTTTCCTGCGTCACGTCGCGGATGTCCTGGCCGTCAATGGTCACCTGCCCGCTCTTGATGTCATAGAAGCGGTAGAGAATGCGGCTGATGGTGGACTTGCCGGCGCCCGAGGGGCCCACGATCGCCACCGTCTTGCCGGCCGGCACCGTGAAGCTGATGCCTTTGAGCACAATGCGCTCGGGATCATAGGCGAACACCACATTGTCGAAGCGGATTTCCCCGCCCGACACGACAAGCGGCGTAGCGCCCGGCTTGTCCTGGACTTCGCGGGGCTGGTGCAGCAACCGGAACATGGCTTCCATGTCCACCAACCCTTGCGTGATTTCACGGTACACCGTGCCCAGCAGGTTCAGCGGCTGGTACAGCTGGATCACGATCAGGTTGGCGGCGACGAACTGGCCCAGCCTGACTTCGCCCGACTTGACCATCATGGCCGCCAGCACCAGCACTACCCCCTGCCCCAGCGCGATGATCGCAGCCTGGCCGGTGTTGAGGATGGACAGCGAGGTCTGCGACTGGATGGAGGCGTTGGAATATTTTTCCATCGAGACGTCGTAGCGGCGGGTCTCGTGCTTCTCGTTGTTGAAATACTTGACGGTCTCGAAGTTCAGCAAACTGTCCACCGCCTTGGTATTGGCGTCGGTGTCGCTCTGGTTCATCTCGCGGCGGAAGGCGACGCGCCAGCGGGTGACCGCGACGGTGAACCAGCTATAGGCCGCCACCATGGCGATGGCGGTCAGCGCCACCCAGATATTGAAGGTCCACAGCAGGAGGCCGGCATAGATCAGCACCTGGAAGATGATCGGGACCACCGAGAACAAGGCAAAGGACAGGATATTGTCGATGCCGCGAGTGCCGCGCTCGATGACGCGCGACAGCCCGCCGGTCTTGCGCTCCAGGTGGAAGCGCATCGACAGGGTATGGATATGGGCGAAGGTCTCGACTGCCACTTCGCGCATGGCGTGATACTGGACCTTGGCGAAGATGCCATCGCGCAACTGGGCAAAGGCCTGCATCATCACGCGCGACGTCGCATAGGCCGCAACCAGCGCGATCACCACCCACAGCGCTGCGGCCTGGGGCGTGGTGCCGAAGGCATCCACCGCCGCGCCCAGGAACTGCTGCGACACGGTGGTGGCGATGATGCCCGTCATAAGGAAGACGATGCTCCACACCACCCGCCATTTGAGGTCGGGCCGGCCCTCGGGCCACAGATATGGCATCAGCCGCCACAGGGGCTTGAAGGAAGGTGCGCTGCCGTCTTCGACCGGATGGGCCATCTAGCGGCCCATGTCCCCGCCGCCGAAGGTGATAAACCCGGCGATCATGGCCAGCAGGGCCACGGCCCCAAGAATCAGCAACCAGCGCGGCAAAATATTCTCCGTGGCAAGGGGCGAAAACCCGTCTAGGAAGGCAGAGGTTTAAATAAGTATCACGAACTTGCGCAACCCTGTCGGCAACATGGAAAAGAAAAAAGCGGCGATCTGCGTGTTCTGCGGCTCGTCTTTCGGCACCGACCCCGCTTTCCGCGACGCGGCCCGCGCCATCGGGGCCGGAATCGCCAAATTGGGGCATGTGCTGGTGTTCGGCGGCGGCAGCCCGGGCCTGATGGGCGATGTCGCGCGCGCCGCGCGGGAAGCGGGACCCGCGGTGGAAGGAATCCTGCCCGGCTTCCTGCGCGACGTGGAACCGCCGCTGACCCACGGCGAAACCACCGAGATCGTGCCCGACCTGTTCGAGCGCAAGCAGAAGATGATGGACCGCGCGAGCGGCTTCATCGTGCTGCCGGGGGGCCTGGGTACCTATGACGAATTCTTCGAAGTGCTGACTGGGGCACAGCTCAGCACGCATGCCAAGCCCATCATCCTGGTCAACGTGAACGGCTATTTCGATCCGCTGGAGGCGATGCTGCAGGCCTCGGTCAAGAGCGGCTTTGTGCGCGCGGAGAATTTGCAGCTGTACCGGATTGCCGACAGCGCGGATGCGGCGCTGGCGATGATGGCGCTGGCGCTGGGCTAAACCGGCGCGCTGTCTTTATACAGCTTGTAGATGATCGAGTCGGTCAGCGCCTCGAACGAAGCGTCGACGATATTCTCCGACACGCCCACGGTGGACCAGCGATTGCCCTTGCCGTCGGCCGATTCCACCATGACGCGAGTCACCGCCTCGGTACCGCTGGTGAGGATACGCACCTTGTAGTCCACCAATCGCAGGTCGGCGAGGAACGGCGAATATTTGCCCAAATCCTTGCGCAACGCCGCATCCAGCGCATTGACCGGGCCGTTACCGGTGCCGGCGCTGCGGATCTTCTCGCCTGCCACCATCAACTCCACCGCCGCCTTGGAACGGGACACCAGGTCGCCGGAAGGGCCCTTGAGGCTTTCCACTGTGACGCTGAACTGTTCGACGGTGAAATAACGCGGCAGCTTGTTCTGCTGGCGCAAGGCCAGCAGTTCGAATGAAGCCGCGGCATCGTCATAGCTATAGCCTTCGAACTCGCGGCGCTTGACGTCCTGCAGAAGCCGGGACAGATCGCCGCCTTCCGTCACCATATTGGCGGCGACATTGGCGCGGCCCGATTGAGCCGAGACCGGCATGGTGCGCTTGTTGCCGACCGACTCAGGTGCCACATGTTCATAGGTATGCGGGTCCTTGACCACGGCCGAGACATGCAGCCCGCCCTTGTGCGTAAAGGCCGAGGCGCCGACATAGGCGGCATAGCGGTTGGGCGCCCGGTTGAGGATTTCGTCCAGCAGCCGAGAGACATGGGTGAGCTGGGCCAGGCCGTCCTTGCTCACGCCGGTCTCGAACTGCGAAGCGAACGGCTCCTTCAGCATCAGGTTGGGCAGCAGGGCGCAAAGATTGGCGTTGCCGCAGCGTTCGCCCAGCCCGTTCAAGGTGCCCTGCACCTGGCGGACGCCGGCGCGGATGGCGGCCAGCGACACCGCCACCGCCTGTTCGGTGTCGTTGTGGGCATGGATGCCGAGATTCGCATTGGGCAGCTTGGCCTTCACATCGCTGACGATGCGATAAACGTCTTCCGGCATGGTGCCGCCATTGGTGTCGCACAGCACCAGCCACTTGGCGCCGGCATCATGCGCGGCTTTCAGGCACGACAGGGCATAGTCCGGATTTTCCTTGTAGCCGTCGAAGAAATGCTCGGCATCGAACAAAGGCTCGCGCTTTTTGGCAGCCACTGCTTCCATCGAACGGGCGATATTGTCGAGATTCTCTTCCGGAGAAATCTCCAGCGCCACCCGCACTTGGTAGGCGCTGGTCTTGCCCACCAGGCAAATGGCATCGACCGCCGCATCCAGCACCTGAGCCAGGGACGGATCATTGGCGGCGCTGCGTCCGGCCCGCTTGGTCATGCCGAAGGCGGTGAAGCGGGCGCGCTTCAGCGGGGGGCGATCGCCAAAGAAAACGGTGTCGGTGGGATTGGCGCCGGGCCAGCCGCCCTCAATGTAATCCACGCCCAACTGATCAAGCGCCAGCGCGATCTGGCGCTTGTCCTCGACCGAGAAATCCACGCCTTGCGTCTGCGCCCCGTCGCGCAACGTCGTGTCAAAGATATAAATCCGTTCGCGGGTGGTCACTTCTTGACCTCCCATGTCGTGCCCTGCGGCCCGTCCTTGAAGACGATGCCCTTGGCAAGCCATTCGTCGCGGATGCGGTCGGACTCTTTGAAATTCTTGGCCTTGCGCGCGGCATTGCGCGCGGCGATGGCATCGGCGATGGCCACCGTATCCACCTTGGCCTTGCTGGCGATCTTGAGCTGCACATTGGAGAAGCCCAGGAACCCCAGCCCGCCGGCCAGCGCCATCTCATCAGCCTGGTGCAGGCTGGCGATGGCGGCGGGGGTGTTGAGGTCGTCCGACAAAGCAGCAAAGAATTCGGCGTTCGGCGCCGGGTCCGCCAGCGGCTCGGTCACTTCATACCAGCGCTCCAGGGTCTTCCAGCTTTCCTTCAAGCCCACGATGGTGAAATCGATGGGCTGGCGATAGTGCGTGCGCAGCATGTTGAAGCGCAGCACTTCGCCCGGCCAGTCGGCCAACAGGTCGCGGATGGTGAAGAAGTTGCCCAGGCTCTTGGACATCTTCTCGCCTTCCACCTGCAGGAAACCGTTATGCATCCAGACCTTGGCCAGCGGCGCGCCATGATGGGCGCCCTCGCTCTGGGCGATCTCGTTCTCATGATGGGGAAATTGCAGGTCGATGCCACCGCCATGGATGTCGAAGGTGTCACCCAGATATTCCCCGGCCATCGCCGAACACTCAATGTGCCAGCCCGGACGCCCGCGGCCCCAGGGTGAATCCCAGCCTGGCAGATTCGCGTCCGATGGCTTCCACAGCACAAAGTCCATGGCGTTCTGCTTGTAGGGCGCCACTTCGACCCGCGCGCCGGCCAGCATCTCGTCCACGCTGCGGCGCGACAGCTTGCCGTAATCGCCCTTGGACGAAACATTGAACAGGACATGGCCTTCGGCGGCATAGGCATGCCCGGCGGCGATCAGTTCCCCGATGATCCGGATCATCTGGGTAATATGTTCGGTGGCGCGCGGCGTCACGGACGGTGGCAGGTTGCCCAGCGCCGCCACATCCTCTTCATAGATGCGCGCGGTTTCCTCGGTCAGTTCGCGGATCGAGATGCCGCGCTGGGCGGCGCGTTCGTTGATCTTGTCGTCCACGTCGGTGATGTTGCGGACATAGGTGACATGAGCGTCGCCATAGGTGTGACGCAGCAGCCGGAACAATATGTCGAACACGATGACCGGACGCGCATTGCCGATATGGGCGAAGTCGTAAACCGTGGGGCCGCAGACATACATGCGGACATTCTTCGCATCGATGGGCGAAAAGTCGTCCTTGGTCTTGGTCAGGGTGTTGAAGAGGCGCAGGGACATGGCGTTGGCTCGAAAAGGGATGGAAGGATCAGGCAAGCGGAAACGGCAGCG
>CANCMM010000092.1:0-6613 GCA_947379335.1 Alphaproteobacteria bacterium
GCGCCTTCTCTCTGAAATATGCCCTGTTCAGCCAGCGCCAGCTGGCCTGGATCACCGGCATCTTTATCCTGCTGGCCTGCATGGCCTTCCCCATCGGCGTGTTTGTGATCGATCACAATCAGCACCGCACCATCGCGGGCGCGGCCCAGCATCAGTGGTCCAGCGGCCCGCTGTCACCGGGTCATCACTTCCTGGAGAAGAATTGCGAGGCCTGCCACCAGCAGGCTTTCGTTTCGGTCAAGGACAACGCTTGCCTGTCCTGCCACCAGGCGGGACTGGCCAAGCTGGAAGCGGCGCATGTCGGAACCCGCACCCGCGATCTGGGCAGCCCCTTCCCGCCCGATCCGGCCGGCGACCATGCCCCGCGTGACCGGCTGATGGCCGCTGCCCCGCCTGATCCCAACATGGCGCGGCGCATCAATACCTGGGTGGCGAACAACTTTTCTCATCCCAGCAATCGCTGCGCCAGCTGCCATACCGAGCATGTCGGCAACGGCAAGCCGGCGATGGGAGACGCGCCCACCCCTGTTACGCCCGACCAGATCCGGCGCAACGACTGCAAGGACTGCCATACCGGCATGGCGCAGCGGCTGGCCGATGCCGGCACGCCCACCAGCGTGCCGGACGTGACCGACTGGGGTCATCATCCCGACTTTCGTCCGGTCATCACTGCCGGCTTCAAGGGCGACAAGCCGGTGCTGGTGAAGACAGCGCTGTCAGCGGGCCTGAAGGAAAATGACGGCCTGACCTTCGGTCATGACGTGCATCTGCTGGCGAAGGGCGGCGTGGCGCGCCAGGCGATGGAGCTTGGCAAAGCCGCGGGTTATGGCGCACCGCTCACCTGCGCCAATTGCCACAAGCCTTCGCCCGATGGCGGCTTCGTCAAGATCGATATGCCAAAGGATTGCGGCACCTGCCATTCGCTGACCTTTGCGCGCAGGAATGGCGTGGACCAGCAATTGAAGCATGGCCATCCCGGCGAGGTCGTGGCCCAGCTGAAACTTTATTATGCGGGCCAGCCCAACTTCTCGGCCGGACCGGAACTGTTCATCGGCAGGCCGGGTTTGCGGGGCGCCACGCCACGCGCGGGGCGGCCTGTCGACTATGTCGCCGACAGCGTGCGCAACGCCTTTGAGCGGGGCGGCACCTGCACCACCTGTCATACCTTCTTCAAGCCCGCCGTGGCGGGTTCGCTGGAATACCGCATCCAGCCAGTGCGGGTGACCAGCCGCTACCTGCCCTGGGGCGACTTCAACCACAATGTGCCCGAGCACAAGAAAGACGCGGCCGGCGCCGACACCTGCAAGTCCTGCCACAAGGCGGAAAGTTCCAAGCTGGCGTCCGACGTGATGCTGCCCAGGATCGCGCAATGCGACACCTGCCACGGCAAGACCAAGGCCGAGACGGCCATGGCGGCGGGGGCCGATTGCGCCGAATGCCACGGTTTCCACAATCCGGGGCTGCCCGCCTCGCCCCGGCGCCGGGAACTGGCGCAAAATGCCTTGATCCGGACACACTGATCCTGCGTATTCCTCTTGCTCTCCATGCGCCAATGGAGATTATTTGTTGTCATTTCAATGGCTTAGGGAACCGCCGAGCCTGAGGGACTTAGATAAGTGCTGACGATCGCGCAGATCACCGACCTGCACATCACCAACGGCAGCCAGCCGAAGGACCGGGAGCGCAATGCCGCCCGGCTGCGGATCGTGCTCAAATCCATCTATGCGATGAAGCCCCGCCCGGCCGCCATCCTAGCCACCGGCGACCTGGTCGATATGGGCCAGGCCGATGAATATGACGAGCTGAAGCAGATCCTGGCCGGCTGCGAGATCCCCATCTATTACGGCATCGGCAATCATGATGCCCGGCCCACCTTCCGCGCCGCCTTCCCCGCCACGCCGGTGGATGAGAACGGCTTCATCCAATACGCCTTCATGCTGGGCGACCTGCGCGTGGTGATGTGCGACACGCTGGAAGGCAAGGAGCATGGCGGCTTCTGCGAGAAGCGCGCCGCCTGGCTGAAGCGCACCCTGGCCGAGGCGCCCAACACCCCCACCCTGCTGGCCCTGCATCACCCGCCGATCGCCAGCGGCATCGTGTGGATGGACGAAGCCGCGGACGCGCCGTGGAAAGTGCGGCTGGCGAACGTCATTCGCGGCCAGAACCAGATCAAGGGCATCATCTGCGGCCATATGCACCGCGCCTTCAGCGGCGTCTTCGCCGGACACCTGGTGCAGGTTTCCACCGCCACCTCCATCCAGCTGGCACTGGACCTCAGCCCGATCGATCTTCGGGTGCCCGACCACCGCGAGCTTCTGACCGAACGCGCGCCCGGCTTCATGCTGCTGGTGTGGGACAAGGGCGAATTGGTCATGCACGCCTGCCCCGCCGGCGATTTCCCCGCGGCGGTGACCTACGAAGTGCCGTTCATCAAGGACGAGGCCAAGCGGGCCTAACCAAGAAAACTAAAGTCAGTTCCGCGCCATCTTCTTGGGGCGGACGCTGACGTCGCGGCGCGGGGGTGCGGACTTGTTGTTCTGGTCATCGGCCTGCACCGGCGGCTTGGGCTGGTCCGGCAATCCCACAAAATCAGCCTTCACGGGTTCATCGCTGACCCGGTATTGCTGACCCTTCCAGTCCACGAAGAACTTTTCCATCTCGTCGCGGTGGAAAGGACGCGAGCCCAGCCGCCCGAAGATGGCGATCTGGTTGCCGGTCTCATCCACGGCACGGTCGCGGTCCAGTCCCTTGGAAAGCGCCAGCGCCGGGGTCGATGTTTTCGTCCAGGCGATCACTTCGGGCTTGGGCGGCGGCGAGAAGCCGTAGAAGTTGGGCTGGCTTTCCGGGCTGGTAAGCTGCAGCACCTTCACGCCATTCTTGCCGTCGGCGACATAGGCGAACAGCGAGGCATTGGTCGAACCCACGATCACGTCCTGGGTATCGGCATTCTCGAACGGCTTGCTCCAATAGGGCTTGGGCTTTTCGGGGTTCTTCACATCCACGATCACCAGCCCGTCCTTGCCGGCGGCGACATAGGCATAGGTGCGCGCGACATAGACACGGCGGGCGTCATCCAGCAGGAAGCGGGCGCCATCGATGGGCCTGGGCTTGTCCATTTTCGTTACGTCCAATACCTCCAAGCCGCGTGAGTCTGTGACGAAGAGATAGCGAAACTGCAGCGCCGAGGCGCGCATGTCGGGCAGCGCGACTTGCGCGGCGACGCGCGGCTTCATCGGATCATTCAGGTCCACCACCACCAGCCCGCGCGGCGTGGCGATATAGGCGTAATAGCCGCCCAGGGTGATGTGGCGCGCCCCGTTCAGCACGCCGTCCGGATTCCAGGTCAGGGCGCGGCGGAGATTGTTGTTACGCGGATCGCGGTCGTTGAAGGTGTTGATGTCCACCAGGATCAGGCCTTCTTCGGCATCGGTGACAAAGGCGTAATTGTAGATCGGGTGGAATGCCTGTTCCTGGTTGGCCTTGCGCATCTGCGCGGTGTTGCGCTCCGGCGCGATGGACTGGCCGGTGGGCAGCGCCATGCAGGTGGCATTCTTCGACGGCACCCGCACCCGCTGGCCCAGCGGCGAGAAGGGCGCAGTGATCACCTTCTGGGAAATATCCTTGTTGGCAACACTGGCCACGTCCATCACCTGGAAGCCGCCACTGCCCTGCGCGGTATAGAGATATTCGCCGCGCAACTGCAGGCAGCGCACCGCATCGGGGGTGGAATGGGTCACATTGAAGATGTCTTCGACATTGGTGTCGCCCTTGCCGAAGATGTCGCCGCGGCGCCAATCCACCAGCTCGCGCTTGTTGCGCTCGACATGGGCCTTGTAATAGTCGGGATAGGCGTACTTCTGCAGGTAGGAGCCGAACACCGCCTGGGGTTCGTCCCATTCGGTGACGCGCACTGCCTCGACGCCGGCCTCCAGGCCGGTATAGACGTTGAGGCCGACAAAGTTGACGAAATTGGTGCCCAGCAACATCAGTTGGGCCATGATCGCGTTGTTGTCGTTGGCGGCCGAGACATGGCAGTCGCTGCAAGTCTTGGTTTCGGTGGTGCGCACCGTGTGCGGGAAATGCGGCGCAAAGGCCTGGCTGGAGAAGCCGGATGCCGCGATGGGCGGCTGCTGCACATAGATGCGGTCACGGTTGAGGTTGGTTGAGCTGAGCACCAGCGCCGAGCTTGAGCGCACCGGCGCGATCTCGTTGCCCTTGATGGTGGAATGAATGCCCAGCTGGAACATGTCGTCGCGTGCAACCTGCGGGTTGTAGGTGGCGTAATTGCGCGCCGTCTGGCCTTCATATTTGTGGGCATCCGTCTTCCAGTTGGCCTCGATCGGCAGGTGGCAACCGCCGCAGGATGTCGTCCACGAGGTGTGGCAGGTGAAGCAGGCCATCTCGCTGTCCTTGTGCGCGAGATTGCCGGGCGCAACACCCGTGCCCCACGCCATCTGCTTGCCGTTGTCGGCCGTGCGCGCCATCAGCTTGGCGCGGGCTTCCTTCTCATTGTAGTTCGGGCTGGTGGGATCGACCGTGTCCTTGACCAGCGACACCTTCCACTTCAACGCCGGGTCCAGCGACGATATCTGGTACAGCACGCGGCGCCCGTCCTCTTCGGTCCACTGGAAGCGGCGGCTGCCATCCTGGTTGCGCAGCTGCAGAAGATCGGTGCCGCCCGGCGGCGCGGCGGGGCCCGAAGTCTTCAGGGTCGGGAAAGCCGACACCGTGCCGTGGCAATCCTTGCAGCCGATTTCCACGGCATTGGCGACTTCGCCCATAATCAAGCCGCTGCCATGACTGTCCTGGGCGAAATGGCAGTCCGAACACTGCATGCCCTTCTCGGCATGGATGTCCATCATGTGCACCGCCTTGCCGGGATTGACGCCGACGGGCGCGAACTTGCCCACGCCCTTCTTGCGCCATTTCTCCGGATCGTCGTTCGCGACCACCTTGCCGTCCTTGTCCAGCAGGTTGCCGTCGCGGTCGCGCTTGTAGATGGCGCGAAAATTCCAGCCATGGCCGTGATAGTCGGCGAACTGGGTGTCCTTCAGCTTGGAATTCAGGTCATAGACATTGCGCAGGAAATCCACGTCCGACCATTTTCCCTTCGGCGCTGCGCCTTCGGGATTGCGGTCCAGAACTTTGCGCATCTCTTCAGAGGTCGGATATTTCTGCTCCTTGGGCCACATGGACGGGGCATCGGCCTCGTAATCCCACATGGTGTAACCAAGATAGGTATTCAGGAACATGTTGGGCTGGTGCATGTGGCAGTTCATGCACTGGGCTGTCGGAATGGCGCGGGTAAACTGGTGCTTCAAGGGGTGGCCCGATTCCTCCTTGTTGATGGTGGGATCCACCGTCTGGCTTTGGCCGTCGCGGCCGAACTTCGCATAGACCGAACTTTCGCGCGGCTCGCGGCTGTTGGCATAGATAACATGGCAGCCGGCGCAGCCCGACTGGCGATAATCGCCCGGCTGGTCGTTGGTGCCCATGAACCACATGAAGGGATCGTTCAGGCGGGTCTTGTGGATGTTGAGCACCGGAATGGCGACGCGCAGGCCCGTGCCCATGCCGCGGGCGGACTGCTTGATGTCGGGACGGCCCGGTTCTTCCAGCTTCTGGATCGAGCCGGTGGGATCGGGCAAACCGATTTCCGGGAATAGCTCGCCGAGATTGCGGCCGCCGCGCTCGAACACGCGGAAGATGTCGGCGGGGGGCACCACCTGCCAGGTCGGCAGCGGGACCAGCGCCGTCATGGCGCCGCGCTTTTTCTGGTCTTCGGTGATGGTGCCGGGCGGGGCGCCGGGCGACACGATCTTGGCGGGCTCGCCGGTGCGGGTATAGGCCTCGCCGATGCCCACGCCTTTGAGGGAAGGATCCAGCACATTGTCGTAGGCGCCCTTCAAGGGCACGATGCCGTTATTGTAAGAAGCGCCTTCGAAGAACATCGCGCCGGTGGACATCAGCGAGCGTTCCGACGCCGTGATCTCGTCCATGTGGCAGGCGCCGCAGGATTCGCGCGCCACCCGGTAATCCGACGGATTGACGAAGCGCACATATTCGGGCGCCTCGCGATTCAGCAGGGTGTAGCTTTCCTTCGGGTTCGCGGAGCTGGGATATTTCCAGTTCTGCGGATAGCGCGGCAGCACATGCGCCTTGTCCCGCAACACGGCATATTGCGGATCGCTTTTGGCCAGGTTCGCTTCTGCCTTCACCGCGGCGTTGCCGCCATGACAGTCGGCGCAGCCCAACAACACCGCCTGGTTGTCGTGCATGGACGGCGCATCCGAAGCGCTGTGGCAGGAAATGCAGCCTGCGCTTTTGGCGTCGGCTTGTTCTTGCGTCTGACCGCGCGGGGCATCGGGCGTCTTGGCATAGCTGCGTTCGACCGCGACATCTTCATCGCCGGCCAGCAGACGGGTCGTGGCGGCGCCCGCCAGCAGGACCAAAGCCGCCAGCAACAGTGCCTTCTTGTGCCAGCCCGCCGCCATGCGCCCTTAGAAGGTGAGAATTACGTTGAACAGCATGGAATAATACTGGCCGTCATGGCTGGAGTTGGTGAACAGGTCGCCAAAGCCCGGCCCCGGTGACAACACCGCACCCGACGCCC
>CANCMM010000093.1:0-6610 GCA_947379335.1 Alphaproteobacteria bacterium
GGCTGCGCCACCCTGGGCGTGGCGATCATGATTCCTGCCCTGGCGATCATGCTCAACACCGGCAACACGGCATTGGAGCCGGCGGTGGGCATCGGCAGCTTGCTCAGCCTGGTCGCGCTGCTGGTTTTCGCGCTGTCCGCGTTCCGAGAACTCAAACGTCCTCGCGCCTAAAGGGACGGCCGCCGGATAAAACCTTTTTCCGCTGGCGGTTCGGAATTGTGAAGGTCCACGGCGCTGACCTTGGCGCCTTGCGGGCCCCTGGTGGCATTGGTGACGAAAACCTCCACCGCCTTGGTGGGACCGGAGACCAAAGCTTCCACCGATCCATCGGAACGGTTGCGCACCCAGCCATCCAGATTCTGCTGCTGTGCCGCCATCACCAGGAAATCGCGAAAGCCGATGCCCTGGACAAAGCCATGCACATGCACCCGCATGGAGGTAATATCGTCGCTCACGCACATCTCCTGCGGCAAAAGAAAGCTCGCATCTAACATAGTCAGCCCTATTCTCCACACAAGATGGCTTCCTTTCCCCGCTCCATTTCCCTGGCCGTGTTCCGGGCCCATATCGAAAACGGCCTGTCGGTCGCCATCGGCGTGGGGCTGACCGGGGTCACTATCGGCTGGGGGTTGGGCTTCACCGCCGCCGTGGCCGCCGCCAGCGGCGCGGTCTGCGTTTCCATCAGCGACCGCACCGATCCCCTGCGCCAGAAAGCCTGGATCATGGGCTTTGCCTTTCTCAGCACCATGTTCTTCACGGCGCTGTCGGGCTTCGCGCGCTTCGACACCACGGCCTTCATCATCGCCACCGCCTTTGTCGGGACGTGGGCCGGATTGATCTCGGCCTATGGCAAATGGGTGATGAGTTTGGCGATGACCAGCGTGCTGGCCTTCGTCTTCGCCATGGGCCAGAGCTTTGCCACCCCATCCGACGTGGCCGATCACCTGATGCTGACGGTGCTGGGCGCGTTCGGCTACACCGTCTATGCCGTGGTCATCGCCTGGCTGTTCGACGACCGGGGCCGCCGGCTGCTGCTGGCCGAAGCGATGCACGCCTTCGCCGCCTACCTGCGGGCCAAGGCGGCGCTCTACAATCCCGACACCACCGGCCATGGCGCCTTCCGCGCCCTGATCGACGCGCATGCGGCGCTGGCCGACCGGCTGCAGGCGGCGCGCGACAGCCTGTTCGCGCGGCGGACCCATCGCATGCAGCTCAAGCGTATCGACACCTTGATCGCGTTGCTGGACGCATTCGAGACCGTGCTGTCGTCGGATGCCGATCTGGAAGCATTGCGCCATGCACCCCAACGCGAGCTGATGTGGCGGCTGAACACGTTCGTCAGCCAGATGGCGGAGGAAGTGGAACGGTTGACCCTGGCGCTGCGCTTCCGGCACGGCCACACCACGCCTCTGCGCCATGCCGAGGATGCGCGCCAGTTGCAGGATGCGGTGACGCAGGCGCAAGCAGCGGCGCCCGACGATCCCACCCTCCATGCCTTCACCGCCACCGCCAACAAGCTGGTGCTGGCCGACAGCTATATCGCCACCCTGGCCGTAGCTTTGGACGACGCCACCGAGCCCACCACCCTGGCGGCAGGACTGGACCTGGATCTGTTCCGCCAGGATGCGCCGCGCGGCATCACCGTGTTGTTGAATCAATTCCGCTGGCGCAGTCCCGCACTGCGCTATGCCATCCGTCTGGCCCTGGCCATGACGGTGGGACTGGGGCTGACCTTGGTGTTTCCCCGCTTCGCCCATGCCAATTGGGTGTTGCTGACCATCGCCCTGATCATGCGCGCCAATTACAGCGTCACCAGCCAGCGCCGCTGGGACCGCGTCACCGGTACCCTGATCGGCTGCGCCCTGGCCGTGACCTTCATCAACACTTTTCCTGCGCCGGTATTGCTGCTGTTTATCGTGCTGGCGGTCGGCACCAGCCATGCCTATGGCCTGGTGGCGTATCGCATAACGGCGGTGGGCGCGTCGATCTCCTCGTTGCTGCTACTGCACTTCGTCGATCCGCTGGTGCATCCGCAATTCTTCGAACGTATCGTGGATACCTTGATCGGCGCCGGGCTGAGCTGGGCCTTCAGTTACCTGCTGCCATACTGGGAGCGGGACGACCTGCCCCACACGGTGCGCGGCCTGCTGGCGGCCGATGCCGGGTTTGCCGAAGCGGCGCTGCGGCTGAAACATTCCTCCCAGCGCTATCGTCTGGCGCGCAAGAAAACGCTGGATGCGGTGGCGCAATTGTCGGGCGCAATCCGCCGGCTGGCGGACGAGCCCAACACCAGCCGCCGCGCGCTGGCGTCACTGGGTGAACTGCTGGGCGCCAATTACCTGCTGGCATCCGACCTCTCCTCCATGCCGGTGCTGGTCAAGCTGCGGGCGCAGGACCTGGATGCCCCGGCGGCGAAGGCGGCCATCGCCGCCACGCGCCAGCGGGTGACGGCGCTGCTGAGTCCTGAAGGCGTCGCGGAAGGCGTCGATGCCGCCGTGCCCCTGCGCGACAGCCTGGCCGGGATGCATGGCAGCGTGGCGATGGAAGTGCTGGGCCGGCGGCTGGATCACATCGAGCATGCCGCGCGCAAGGTAGCGCGGCTGGCGGCGAGGCCGATCATCGACGGTATCTAACATTCCTCATGCTGGTCGCACGACGCTGTCGCTAGCGACTATCGAAGCATGAGGCCGCTCACCCTTCGGCAAGCTCAGGGTGAGGGGTTTTCAATGCCCGTCATCCGACCAGTGCGGCGGATCTGAGACCAGCTTGATGACGCCATAGGTGGCGCCCACGGCGATCAGCTGCGGATTCGAACCGTTTTGCGGTCCGCCGGAAATCGCATGAGCATGGCCGTTGAAGTCCCGGATGTTCAAGCTGCCGTGCCAGCCGATGGTCATGTCGATGGCGCGGCGCTGGGTGTGACGGCTTTCCAGCGCGGCGGGAAACTTGATCTGGTAGCCCGTCATCATCTGCCTGGCCGCATCGCGCGCTTTGACGATCGAGCCACCGCAGGTCCAGTCGATATTCACACCCTGCATGGGCGGCACCGCATGGGGATCCTGGCCGCTGCCACCGATCATGCAGCACCAGTGCATCAGATAGGCGCGCTGGGATGGGCGGTAGGTGTCTGCGATGGAGACCGAGGCGCCGGCTTTTGAAAGCTGAGAGAGGAAGGCGCGCACGGCGTCGCTGAAGTCCGGTACCAGGTCGTCCAGCGACTTGGAGGGCGGAAAACGCGCGCACCATTGCGGCCCCGATGACTCAGCCATGACGTCCCCCTTCAGCCTTGGCGAAACTACACTGAGTCGGGGGCCGTCAGGTCTTCCAGCACCAGGCGGATGCGATGAACGGCGGAATGCAGGTCGCGCTCGGCCTCGCGCCGCCACAGCCGCAGGATCACGTAACCGGCCTCGCTGAGCAGCCGATCGCGCACGATGTGCACAGAACGCCTGCCCGGCTCACCGTCTTCCAGGCTGACCACCAGCTTGGCGTCATGCTCGACGAAATCCAGGGTGAAACTCTTGAACGGCGACTTGCGGCGAAAGCGCGTGCCTTCCAGAGCCCGCAACCGCGCCCAAAGCCGGTTCTCCAGCGTGTTGCGGCTTCGCAGCGGTATCTTCCGCTGCATCACCTCACCAGAGCGATCAACTCGACCGCCTTTTCCAGTTCATGCGCCAATAGAGCGGCACGTTTCTGCGCCTCGGCATCCTCGCCCCACTTCTCGGCCTGGTAGGTCTCATCGATCCGCGACAGTTGGAAGGCATAGGCGCCGGGAATGAAACCTTCCGCCACCGCCAGCGCGAGCACCGTGCTGCCGGTGATGGAGGCGACGACATGCAGCGCCGCCAGGCTGAAAGGATCGAACTCCTCCAGCACCTGGCGCAACGCGCCCAGCGCATCCAGCGACTGGTCCACATGGGCAAAGCCTTCCGCCACGACCATCTGCGCGCCATGGCGCTGGCGCGCCCAGTCCAGCAAGGGGTCCCAGCCTTCCGTCTGCCGTTTCACAAGCTCCGGCGGCTGATGTGCGCGATAACAAAGAAGATCATTTTCGCCAAAGCGCAGGATCGCGGACACGACGTCACCGGGATTGATCGCCACCCCGTCGATCACCGTATTGGCCAGCCGCAGCAGCGGCATGGTGGTGGCGATGATCTCACCGCCCTGGCTTTGCCATTCCACCGCGATGGCGTCCGCCAGCTTTTGCGTCGGCAACGCCAGCGCGCGGCGGCCCGGCGTCTTGACCGGCTTGCCGTCCAGCAGCACCGCAAAGCCGTTCACGCCATGGGCGACGGAGACTTCCTTGTAGAAACGCTTCATCTCTTCTTTTTGGTCTTCTTGGGCGGGAACGGATGGCTTTTGTCATCAGGATCGAAACCCAGCAGCTTCCAGCTTTTCACCATGTGCGGCGGCAAGGGCGCGGTGGCCTGCAGCCGCCCGCCATCGGGCCGCCCGATATCGATGCTGCGGGCATGCAGATGCAGCTTGTCGGCTATGTCACCCTTGCCGCGGCTGTCGGTGCCGCCATATTTGAAGTCGCCCACGATGGGGGTGCCCAGGCTGGCCAAGTGCACGCGGATCTGGTGGGTGCGCCCGGTGATGGGCCGCGCCGCCACCCAGGCGAACTCGGTGCCCGCCGTCGCCATCACGGCATATTCGGTGAGGGAGAATTTGGCGCCCTCATCGCCTTCCTCGGCCATCGCCATGCGCTCGTCACGGCCACGGGGGCCATGACCGCCTTCCTTGGCCAGCGCGCCCTTGACCACACCGTTCTTCTGTTTGGGCACGCCGCGGGTCAGCGCCCAATAGACCTTGGAGGTGTCGCGCAACGCCAAGCTCGCCGACAGGCCCGACGCCGCCAGCGCGGTGCGCGCGATCAGCAGCACACCCGATGTATCGCGGTCCAGCCGATGCACCAGCTTGGGCCGGGTGGGCTTTTCGTATTGCAGGGAATCCAGCATGCCATCGACGTGCTTGGTCAGGCCGCTGCCACCTTGCGTCGCCAGGCCAGGCGGCTTGTCGATCACGATGACCTGCTTGTCCATGTAGAGGATCCGGTCAGCCAGGCTGCCCATGTCCTTGGTCGCCAGCAAATGCTTGGGTTCGGCCTCAGGCTTTTGTTTTTGCGGCGGCTTGGCATGGATCACCTGCGGCGGCAGGCGCATAGACTGACCGGCGGCGATGCGGTCGGCCGCCTTGGCGCGCTTGCCGTCCAGCCGCACTTCGCCCTTGCGCAGCAGCTTTTCCAGCAGGGTGTGGGTCACATGCGGGTAGTGCCGCTTGAACCAGCGGTCGACCCGTGCCCCGTCATCGTCGGCGTCTATGGTGCGAAGCTCAGGCATAGAGGGCGCGCGCGATCCACAGCCCGGCGAACAGCGCCGCGATGGACAGGACAACCGAGCCGATCATATAGGCGGCGGCCAATCCGTACTGGCCCTTTTGCAGCAAGAGCGCGCTGTCCAGCGAGAAGGTGGAGAAAGTGGTGTAGCCGCCCAGGATGCCCACGGTCAGAAAGCCGCGCAGTTCCGGCGACAGGTTCAGCTTCAAGGCGCTGGCTTCCACGATCAGCCCCATCAGCAGCCCGCCCGTGATGTTGACGATGAAGATGCCCCAGTTGAAGGCGGAGCCTACCGGCGAAATCCAGCCGGCGATGTAATAGCGCGCCAGGGCGCCCAAGCCGCCGCCGACGCCAACCGAAAACAACATGCCCATCTAACCCTCCCCTTCGCCGCTTTCCTTGGCGCGCCTGCCCCGCAGCTTGGACCAGTATTCCAGCCGCTTGGCAATCTCGCGCTCAAAGCCGGTGTCTTTGGGGCTATAGAACTGCTCGCGCGCCATGTCGTCGGGAAAGTAATTCTGTCCCGAAAAGCCGCCCTCTGCGTCGTGGTCGTACTGGTAGCCCGCGCCATATCCCAAATTTTTCATCAGCTTGGTGGGGGCATTGAGGATATGGGCCGGCGGCATCAGCGAGCCATGTTCCTGCGCCGCCCGCTTGGCGGCGCCCAGCGCCTTGTACACGGCGTTGGATTTGGGGGCGCTGGCCAGATAGAGCACGCACTGCGCCAGCGCCAGCTCACCTTCCGGCGATCCCAGAAAATCGAACACGTCCTTGGCCGCCAATGCCTGATGCACCGCTTCAGGGTCGGCCAGGCCGATATCTTCCACCGCGGCGCGCACCAGGCGGCGGGCGATATAAAGCGGCTGCTCGCCGCCCTGGAGCATGCGCGCCAGCCAGTAGAGCGCCGCGTCGGGATCGCTGCCGCGGATGGACTTATGCAGCGCCGAGATGATGTTGTAATGCTCTTCCCGGCTCTTGTCGTAGAGCGGCATGCGCCGCTGCACCGCCGAGACCAGCGCGGCGGAGTCTAGCGGCTTGACCGTCTTCACACTGGAGAGTTCTTCGACAAGATTGAGCAGATAGCGGCCATCGCCATCGGCCATGGCGCGCAGGGATGCGCGCGCGTCGTCCGTCAGCTTGAGCGGCTCGCCGTAATGCGCTTCGGCCCGCAGCAGCAGCTGTTCCAGCGCCGCATCATCCAGCCGCCGCAGCACCAGCACCTGGGCGCGGGACAGAAGCGCGCCATTCAATTCAAAGGACGGATTCTCGGTG
>CANCMM010000094.1:0-6581 GCA_947379335.1 Alphaproteobacteria bacterium
CGGGTGCGGCCGCTACGTTATAATGCCGGGCAATGTAGTCCAGTGCCGCCGCGCCATCGAGCGGCTGGGAAAAATAATAGCCCTGGCCGAATTCGCAGCCGATCCTGGCCAGGAACTGGGCATCCGCCTCGCTTTCCACGCCTTCGGCCACCACCGCGCGCTTGAGCTCATGGGCCATCGAGACGATGCCCGACAGCACCACTTCGCCATCGGTGTCGATATCGGTGCCGCCATGGCGGGCCAGGAAGGCCTTGTCGATCTTGACCGTGTCCACCGGCAGGTTGCGGAATTCGCTCAAGGTGCTGGCGCCAGTGCCGAAATCGTCGATCGACAACCCGGCGCCCGCGTCGCGGATGCGCGCCATGATCTGAGGCATCTTGGGGTCGGCGGCAATGGCGCTTTCGGTGATTTCCAGGTTCAGCGTGCCTTCGGCGATACCGCTGCCGCTAAGAATGGTCTTGAGCAGCGCCTCGAACCCGGCATCCTTCAACTGGCGGCGCGAAAAATTCACGCTGACGAACAGGTGCGGCTTGAGCGGGAAATAACGCTGCCAGTGCGCCAGGTCGGCAGCGGCGCGCTGAAGCGCGAAACGTCCAAGCTCCACGATCAATCCGGTTTCTTCGGAATGGGCAATGAAGTCGCCGGGCGAGATCAGGCCCTTGATGGGATGCTGCCAGCGCAGCAACGCCTCAAAGCCCGCCACCGAGCGATCAGAAAGCCGGATAATGGGCTGGTAGAAAACGTCCAGCTGGTCGGCGGTCAGGGCGTGACGCAGTTCGCTTTCCAGCGCGACGCTGTCGCCCGGCGCCAGGATTTCCAGTTCGGCGGAATAGACCCGGGCGCAGGCGCCGCCCTGGCGCTTGGCCGCGATCAGCGCCAGTTCAGCATTCTTGATCAGGGCGAAGGGATCCTCGCTCTGCTGGCCAGTAGCCATGCCCACGCTGCAGGGCGCAAACACTTCGCGGCCACCCACGCCATAGGGCTTGCCGCAGGCTTCCGCCAACGCGTTGCCGATCGGCTGGGGCGCGCGGCGGGGATTGGGAAACAGAAGTGCGAAGCTGTCGCCGCCGACGCGGAAGATCTGCGCCGGCTCGCCAAGACCCGACAGGCGTTCAGCCGCCATCTTCAAAATGCTGTCGGCGCCGGCATCGCCCAGGCTGCCATGAATGGCCTTGAAGCGGTCGATGTCCAGCAATGCGAACAGCGACTTGTCAAAGCCCTCGCCCAGCGCATCCAGCGCTTCCATGAGCGCCACGCGGTTGCCAAGACCCGTCAGCGCATCGCGCGGCAACGCGGCGTCACGCTTGCGCTCGCTTTCGGCGGCCAATTGCGCGAACTCAGCTTCCTTGCGCTGGGTGACATCGGAAATCAGGCCCAGGCAATCGGACGGCACATCCTGTTCGCTGACGATGGTGGCGCGCAGCTCCAGCCAGCGATAGGGACCGCTGCCGCCCCGGGCGCGGAATTCCAATCGGAACGCCAGTCCTGGACGCTGGCGATATTCCTCCAGCGCGCTGGTATAGATTTCGCGGTCCTCGGGATGGACGTGGGTCACCCAGTCGCCATGCGACAGGGTGGTTTCATGCATGGACAGTCCCACCATCTGGGCGGCTTCTGTCGAAAGCGTGAGAAGTCCGGCGCGAAAATCCAGGTCGAACACGCCCTGATGCGCCGCGCCGATGGCAGCACGCGCCAGACTGTTGAAGGGCGCGTTGATGTCGATCGCCTGGGTTTCGTCAGCGGGTGCCTGCTCTTCCAGCAGCTTGGCGGCATGGGAGCCGTGCAGGAACGGCAGCACGGCGATTTCTTCCGAAGCGATCACCGCCAGCGCCAGAAGAATGGCACCCGCCGCCGCAAAGCCGCCGGTTGCCGCCGGACCGGTGAGATTTTCGCCAAGCCCGCCGACCGCCATGACCGCGGCGGCCAGCGCCACCAGGGCAAACGCGCCGGCACTGGGGGCGATGACCTGGGCGGCCTTGTGACCGCTGCGGCCGCAATAGACCAGGTAGGCCGCAACCCCAATGGAGCCCAGCACGATGGCGATATCGGTCAGCAAGGTGGCGCCCGGCAGGCCCAGATAGGCCGTCGCACTCAGGGCGATCAGGCCCCAGACGGTGCGGTGGAAATGCTTTTCGTATTTGGGCCAGGTGTCGCGCACCGGGATGATGGCATTGGCCAACTGCACACCCGCCGCCAGTGCCAGCGCCGTGAGGAAAGCCGACAGGCCGAACGGCCCGCCGATGCGGGTGGCCAGGTTGCCATCGAACATGCCGGTGCCCGACAGCCAGCTTGCCAACAACATCAACAGCGTGATCGCCACCCAGCGCGGCGCGGCATGACCGATCAGCACGGCAAGACCGCCGGTGATCAGCGCGGCGGCGGCGATCAACGCGCCCACTGCGGTGATGAAGATAGCGAGCTGACGGTTGTGCGAGGACAGCGCCGGCTCGGTCCAGGCACCGATGGCGGGCGGGCTGTCGGCGGAGCCGACGCGGATGGCAAGACCCACGGTGGAGACCGGCGGCACGATCACGCGCCAGGCGCGGCGGCCGTAGGCGCTCGCGGTTTCCACCACCGTGCCGGAATCCGAACTGGCCACCGCCAGGATCGCCGGCCGCGAGCGGCGTGGCAGCAAGGAGAGTGCCGCACGCGGTGGTTGGCCCGCCAGCAGCACGCGAGTGGCGGGGCGCACCGTATCATTGCTGACCTGCACGATGTACCAGCTGGAGCCGTCATCCTCGGCACCGCCAGGCGCCTTGTAGGGCGACAGCGCAGATTTCAGTTCCAGCACATTGTCAGTCTTGCCGAAATTGACCTGCGGCGCCTGATTGGCCTGCGGCGCCTGGGCCGCGGGCTTGGCAACCGGGGGCGCGGCAAGCGCCGGCGCCGCCGCCAGAAGCGCAACGCAGGCAAACACTATGCGGCGGAATATGTTCATGAATCTCTGTGCAGCCGGGCGCGCTAACCTAGCTGCGCCTCTTCCTTGAGCAAAGCAAATAGCAGGTGATCGGCCCATTCCCCGTTGATCAGCAGGTAGCGGCGCGCCAGCCCCTCCTCGCGGAACCCGCAACGGGCCAGCAGCTTCTGCGAAGCCTGGTTGCCGGTCAGGCATGCCGCCTCGATCCGGTGCAGCCCCAGGGTGCGGAAGATGAAGGGCACCAGCGCCTTCACCGCCTTGGTCATGTGACCCTGGTTGGCGAATTTCGATCCCACCCAATAGCCCAAAGTGCAGCATTGGGTGACGCCGCGCCGTACATTGGACAGGGTGCAGCCGCCCAGCAGCGCGTCGTCGCTGGCGCGCATCACGAAGAAGACATAGGCGGAGTCCAGCCGCGTCTCTTTCTGATAGCGCTTGATGCGGCGGCGAAAGGCGCCACGCGTCAGCTCATCATCAGCCCAGACCGGTTCCCAGGGCGTGAGGAAGTCGCGGCTTTCGGCGCGCAGCTTGCTCCACACCGGATAATCGGCGATGCGCGGATAACGCAGATAGATGCCCTGCCCGTGGATCACCGGCTGCTGGCCGCCCGGAAAGGTGAGCCCGCGCATGAAGGCGATGGGGCTGGTCTTTGCGAAAGCGGCCTTGACCATTATTCCGCCGCGTCAGCCAGATGAGCGCCGAAGCGGCGCGCGAACGCCGCATGGGATTCCAGTTTCCGGACAGGACCCAGGCCCGCGATGGTGGGGCTGCCCGCCTGCATCACCGTGGCGGCATAGCGCTTCACCGCCGCCGCATCGATGGCATCCAGCTGCGCCACGATTTCCGCCGCCGGCTGCACCCGGCCGAGGGAAAAGAGCTGGCCGGCGATATGTTCGGCGCGGGTACCCGGGCGTTCCATGCCCATCAGCAGCGAGACTTTCAGCTGGGCGCGGGCGCGGGCGACTTCCGCCTCGGACAGGTTGCCGGCAATGGCGTCCATCTCGCCGGCGATGACGGCGGATATTTCCGCCGCTTCTTCCTCGCCGGTGCCGGCATAGACGCCCAGGAAGCCGCTGTCCTGGAAACCGCTGGAAAAGGCATAGATGGAATAGCAAAGGCCGCGCTTCTCACGCGCTTCCTGGAACAGCCGCGAAGAGGTGCCCCCGCCCAATGCGGTGGCATAGATCTGCGCCACGAAATAATCGGGGTCGGCGTTGGACAGGCCGGGAAAGGCGTAAACGACATGGGCCTGTTCCAGGTCCGAGATTTCGCGGAAGTCGCCGCCTGTGTAACGCGACGCCGCATAATCGGGCACTGCACCCTTGTTCAGCCCGCCGCATTTTTCTTCCGCCAGCGCCACGATCTCGGAATGCTGGACCGCGCCTGAGGCAATCAACGTCATGCCGTCCAGGCGATAATGCGATGCCATGTAGGACTTGAGCATGTCGCGGTTGAAGGCGTTGACCGTGGCCTCTTCGCCCAGGATCGGCCAGCCCATCGGCTGGTCCTTGAAGATGGCCGACTGAAGATGATCGAACACGATGTCGTCGGGTGTGTCGCGCGCCTGTCCCAGCTCCTGCAGCACCACCTGGCGCTCGCGCTCCAGTTCGGCCTGCTCGAAAGTCGGGTTGGTCAGGATGTCCGCCATCATGTCCAGCGCCAGCGGCACATCGGCCTTGAGCACCCGGGCATGGAAAGCGGTCTGCTCGCGGCTGGTATAGGCGTTCAGCACGCCGCCGACGGCTTCGATCTCCTCGGCGATGGCGCGGGCGCTGCGCGTGGTGGTGCCCTTGAACGCCATGTGCTCCAGCATGTGGGACACGCCCATTTCGGCGGGTTTTTCGTTGCGGCTGCCGGTGTTCACCCAGATGCCCAGGGCGGCGCTTTCAAGCCCCGGCATGGGGTCGGAAACCACCGTCAAGCCATTGGGAAGTCTGGATATTTCCAACGTCATAGCGCCAGTCTATTGGAGATGAACTGGCGAAGCAAAGACAGGTCATGGGGCAGGACGTCCAGCTTTTCGGGCAGGTCCATGACCTTCTTGAGGGCTTCCGGCATGGCCGGATTGCGGCCGATGGCACGGGCCACCGCATCGGGGAATTTGGCCGCGTGCGCGGTGGAGAGAATGACCACCGGCGTGGCGGAGGCAGGGATGCGACGCGCTGCATGTACGGCCACGGCCGTGTGGGGATCGATCACCTGGCCGGTTTCCGCCGCCACCGCCTTGATGGTGGCGATGGTGTCGTCATCGTTGCAGGCATAGGCGCTGTAGCGGGCGCGCAATGCTTCCAGCACCGGCGCCGGCAGCACCAGTTTTCGGGTCTTGGCGAAGTCGGACATGGCGGCGGCAACCCAGTCGCCGTCGCGCCCCGATGCTTCGAACAACGCGCGCTCGAAATTGGATGCCACCTGGATGTCCATGGAGGGGCTCAAGGTCGCGTGCGACGCGCCGCTGGCATAAACGCCGTCGTTCAGGGCGCGGGCCATGATATCGTTGGCATTGGTGGCGATCACCAGCCGCGCCACATTCAGGCCCATGCGCATCGCCGCTTCGCCGGCGAAGACGTCGCCGAAATTGCCGGTGGGCACCACGAAAGTCGCGGGTTTCCCCAGTGCCGCCGTGGCGGTGAAGTAATAGACCGATTGCGCCGCGATGCGGGCGAAGTTGATGGAATTGACCGCGGTCAGGCCGATCTGGTGCGCGAATTCGGTTTGTGCGAACAGGTCCTTCACCAGGCCCTGGGCGTCGTCGAAGCTGCCTTCCAGCGCGATGTTGTGCACGTTGGCGTGCGGGCTGGTCGTCATCTGGCGGCGCTGCACCTCGCTGACCCGGCCTTTGGGATGCAGCACGAAGACTTCGATGTTGGGCAACCCGCCCAGCGCCGCGATGGCGGCCGAACCGGTATCGCCGCTGGTGGCGGCGACGATAGTCACCTTGCCGCCGCGTGCACCCAGGGCGCGGGCGAACAAGCGCCCCAGGATCTGCAGCGCAATGTCCTTGAAGGCGAAGGTGGGGCCGTGGAACAGCTCCAGCAGGTACTGGCTGCCGTTGGATGACGGCGCGATGGAACGCAGCGGTGCGATGGCGGGAGATTCAAAACCGGCATAAGCGGCTTGGATGTCGGCCTTCAGTTCTTCGGCTGTGAAGGACCCGCCGGCAAAACGCGACAGCACCTCGTACGCCACCGCCTGGTAGGACTTGCCGGCAAAACCCGCGATCTCAGCCGCGCTGAACTGCGGCCAGCTTTCCGGCAGGTAGAGGCCGCCGTCCGGCGCAAGGCCGGCCAGGAGGACATCGGAAAAGGAAGCTTTGGGCGCCTGCCCGCGGGTGGAAATGAACTGCATCGCCAACGGGTTATAGGGCCGGATTCGCACCCAAACCACTTATTTGAGGCCGATCCGCCCCTTGGAAATATGGTAGGCAAACCAGACACCTAGCAGGCAAATCGCCAACCCGTACCAGGTCACGGCATAGGACAGGTGCTGGTTGCGGAAGCTGACCACAGTCTGTCCGCCGCGCGGCAAGCCACCGGGGTTGGGGGTGCTGTCGGCCTCGATCACCACCGGCGCGGCCAGGGTCAGGCGGTCGGCGGCGGCGATGCCCTTCAGGTCACGGGAATACCAGATGCGGTGCGCCCGATCGGGCGGCGGCGTGAAGGCGCCG
>CANCMM010000095.1:0-6523 GCA_947379335.1 Alphaproteobacteria bacterium
TAATCCTCGGTCTGCTTCTTTTTCGGCTGCACGAAAATGTCGTCGGTCTTGCCGAACTCGATCAGCTCGCCCAGGTACATATAGGCGGTGAAGTCCGAGGCGCGCGCCGCCTGCTGCATGTTGTGGGTGACGATCACCACCGTGTAGTCCTTCTTAAGTTCGGTGATCAGCTCTTCGATGTAGCCGGTGGAAATCGGGTCCAGCGCCGAGCAGGGCTCGTCCATCAGGATCACTTCGGGACGGGTCGCCACGCTGCGCGCGATGCACAGACGCTGCTGCTGGCCGCCGGACAGTGACAGGCCCGAGGCATTCAACTTGTCCTTGACCTCGCCCCACAAAGCGGCGCGGGTCAAAGCGGATTCGACACGGCCATCCATCTCCGAGCGCGGGATGCGTTCATAGAGTTTGATGCCGAAGGCGACATTGTCATAGATCGACATGGGAAACGGCGTCGGCTTCTGGAACACCATGCCAATGCGCGCGCGCAGCAGGTTGAGATCCTTGGTCTTGAGCAGGTTCTCGCCGTCCATCAGGACTTCACCTTCGGCCCGCTGGTTGGGATAAAGTTCGAAGATGCGGTTGATGGCACGCAGCAAGGTGGACTTGCCGCAGCCCGAGGGGCCGATGAAGGCGGTCACCTTCCGCTCCATCAGGGGCAGGGTGATGTTCTTCAGCGACTTGGTGGCGCCGTAGAAAAAGCTCAGATCCTTGATGTCGATCTTGGCTTTGTCGCCTGCGCCGTTGGCGGCGTGGTGTTCGGGAGCCAGGTGAACTGCGGTATCCATGGATCAGGTCCGTTTCTTGTTTTCGAGCAGGCGGGCAAGGATGGAAAGCACCAGCACCGTGGCGGTGATCAGCAGCGCACCGGCCCAGGCCAGCGCGTGCTGGTCTTCGTAAGGCCCGGTGGCAAAGGTGTAGATCACGGCCGGCAGGCTCGCCATCGGCTGGTTCATCGCGTTGGCGTCCCAGCTCCAGCCGCTGTTGCCGAGCGCGGTGAACAGCAGCGGCGCGGTCTCGCCGGAGATACGCGCCACCGCCAGCAAGATGCCGGTGATGATGCCCGCGCGGGCCGCTTTCCAGGTCACCAGCTTGATGACGAAATTCTGCGGCGCGCCCAGCGCGCTGGCCGCTTCGCGCAGGCCGTTGGGCACCAAGAGCAGCATGTTCTCGGTGGTGCGCACCACCACCGGGATGACGATTATGGCCAGGGCGGCAGCGCCGGCCCAGCCGGAGAAGTGGCCCATGCGAACGACCACCAGCTCATAGACGAACAGGCCGATGACGATGGAAGGCGCCGACAACAAGATGTCGTTGACGAAGCGCACCACAAAAGCGAGCCGGCCGTGACGGGCATATTCCGCCAGATACGTCCCCGCAAAAAGCCCGATCGGCGTGCCGATCAGGACCGCGATCACGCTCATCAGGATGCTGCCGCCGATGGCGTTGGCGAGGCCGCCCTTGCTGCCGGGCGGCGGCGTGATTTCGGTGAACAGGGTCGGTGACAGGGCCGAGACACCGTCGATCAGGAGCCCGCCCAGGATGAAGGTCAGCCAGACCAGGCCGAAGATGGCGGCGCAGGTGGACAGCACGATGAAAACCGTGTTGGCCAGGCGGCGGCGGAAATACAGCATTTGCGAAGTGCGCGATGCGATAGCGGCCATCTATTTCCCCTTGCCCTTTTCCATCTGGCGCAGCATCAGCTGGGCGCAGGCCAAGACGATGAAGGTGATGACAAAGAGCAGCAGGCCCAATTCGATCAGCGCGGAGCGATAGAGATCGCCGGTGGCTTCGGTGAATTCGTTGGCGATGCTGGCCGAGATGGAAGTGCCCGGCGCGAACAGCGACGGCGCGATCTTGTGGGCGTTGCCGATCACGAAGGTAACGGCCATGGTTTCGCCCAATGCGCGGCCAAGCGCCAGCATGGCGCCGCCCACCACGCCGGTCTGGCAGAAGGGCAGGCAGACTTTCCACATCACTTCCCAGCTGGTGGCGCCCAGGCCGTAGGACGCTTCTTTCAAAACGCTGGGCACGGTTTCCAGCACGTCGCGGGTCACCGCCGAGATGAAAGGCAGGATCATGATCGACAGGATCAGGCCGGCGGTGAAGGTGCCGATGCCGAAGGTGACGCCGCCGAACAGGGTGCCCAGCACCGGGATGTCGGCGACCGCGGTGGCGACCGGTTCCTGGACATGCAGCTGGAACCAGGGCGCGAAGACAAAGAAGCCCCAGATGCCGTAGATGATGGAGGGAATGCCGGCCAGAAGTTCAACGGCGATGCCGATGGGGCGGCGCAGCAGCCGCGGGCAAAGATCGGTGAGGAAAATGGCGATGCCGATGCCCACCGGCACGGCGATAATCATGGCGATGAGGCTGGTGACCAGGGTGCCGTAAATGGGCGCCAGCGCGCCGAAGCGTTCGCGGGTCGGGCTCCAGACTTCGGTGGTGATGAAGCCGAAGCCGAATTCCTTGAAGGCCGGCATGGAGCCGAAGATCAGCGAGACGATGACGCCGGCGAAGATCGCCAGCACCGCCAGCGCCGCGGCCAGCGCCATCATGCGGAAGCGGAAGTCGCCCGCGCCGGCTTTGCGGGCGGTTTCGACTCTGGCGGTCAAGGCGGACGGTTCGCTCAAGCTGATATCGGTCAAAGACGGCCCCGGGAAGTCGTGATCGGGCGCAATTCACACCCGGCCCACGCCACGAACATCACAGTCTTGCAAAGCTTTTATGACGGCGCCGGAAATCGCAGCCAAGCCACTGTTTCTGCTTGATTTATCGAATTCCCAAGTCTTAACGGCCGCCGGCCCCTCCGGTTAACAAAACACCCGGAACTTTAAGCGTTTCTGAAGGTACCGGAGGGCAAACTAGCCCGGGAAACCCAGCAATAAGGCCGTATTCGAAGGTGTTGGCGCGGATCATACGCATCGTTTTTGGCAGCGTTGCCGGCGTCATGCTGGTGGCGGCGCTGGCCAATGTCGTACTGATGGGCCAGCTGACCCTGATCTCGCCCTTCAGTTTTGGCGCGCTGCTGGCGGTGGCGCTGGCCTTTGTGCTCAACACGCTTTTGACGGCGCGCGAACGCGGCGAGACCCTGTCGCGCCAGGCGGCGCAGCTCAAAACCATCGCCGGGCGCCTGGAAGCCTCGCTGAAAAATGCCGCCACCATCAATGCGCGCCTGAACCAGAGCGAGGCGCGCTACAAGGGCCTGGTGGACGCGCAGGGCGACGCCATCTTCCGCCGCGACAGCGCCAGCCGCCTGACCTATGGCAATGATGCTTTCTTCAAACTGTTCGGCATCAGTCCGGCGCGCGCCATCGGCTATCCCTTCGCGGCCGAGCCGCATCCGGAAAGCCGCGCCCCCCTGTTCGGCAGCTTTTTGGAGCAGGGCCGCAACCGCGCCCGCTATGACCAGCATGTGAAGACCGCCAATGGCTATCGCTGGATCGCCTGGGAAGATTTCGCGGTGCGCGATTCCCATGGCCGCCTGGTGGAAGTGCAAAGCGTGGGCCGCGACATCACCGATCGCAAGATCCTGGAAGACGCGCTGACCGAAGCGCGCGACAATGCCGAGGACGCCAGCCGCGCCAAGTCCGGCTTCCTGGCCACCATGAGCCACGAAATCCGCACGCCCATGAACGGCGTGCTGGGCATGGGACGTCTTCTGCTGGAAACCGAACTGCGCCCCGAACAACGCACCTATGCCGAGGCCATCACCCAGTCGGGCGAAGCGCTGCTGACATTGATCGGCGACATCCTGGACTTCTCCAAGATCGAAGCGGGCATGCTGCAGCTGGACGAGGACGAAGTCGATCTTCGCACCATGCTTTGCAGCGTCGCCGAACTGTTGTGCCCACGCGGCCATGCCAAGGGCGTGGAAGTCACCGTGATCGTCGCGCCCGATGTGCCACAGGTCATCCTGGCCGATGAGGGGCGCCTGCGTCAGGTCATCACCAACCTGATGGGCAATGCCGTCAAGTTCACCGAAAAAGGTGGGGTCTGCGTCGAGATCAAACATCTGGGCGAGATGCTGCGCTTCGATGTGCGCGACACCGGCGTGGGCGTGCCGCCCGCCAAGCGCCAGGAGATTTTCGAGGAATTCGTTCAGGCCGATTCCAGCCATGCGCGCAAGTTCGGCGGCACCGGCCTGGGTTTGGCGATTTCCAAGCGCCTCGTCGACACGATGGGCGGCGAGATCGCGGTGGATGCGGCCCCCGAAGGCGGCTCCTGCTTCTGGTTCACCCTGCCCGCCAAGGTCGTGACGCGTGCGCAAACCGACAAGCCGCTGGCCGGCATGCGCGTGGCGGTGATGAGCAAGAACAAGGCGCTGCGCGAAGGCATGTACTTGCAGATCGCCGCGGCCGGCGGCATTCCCGCCGATCCGGCGGGCGCCACCGATGCGGTGTTGATCGATGCGGGCACCGCCAATATCCCCGACCTGACGGTGCAGCCCGATCCATCGATGCCGGCGCTGGTGCTGCTGACACCCAATGCGCGTGGCGCACTGGAGGAAATGCGCAGCCTTGGTTTTGCCGGTTACCTGGTCAAGCCGGTGCGCCAGTCCTCGCTGGTGACGCGCCTGATCCTGAGCCGCCGCGACAATGCGCCGGCCGCCTATCAGCCGTATGAAGCCCCCGCGCCGGCCCAGATCGCGCCGGTGGCGGAAGTGCCCGTGGAGATTGATGACGGCTTGCCGCCGCTGGTGAACCAGGCGCGCGAGGAAATCGAAGCGCCGGATTTTGATCCGCCCGCCATCCCTGCGCCCTTCATGGAAGACCATCCGCCCGAAGCGCGCAGCGCCGGACCCGCCATCGTCCATGCGCCTTCCGTCGAAGACGGCCTGCATATCCTTCTGGCCGAAGACAATCCCATCAACATGATGCTGATCCGCGAACTGCTGCGCCGGCGCGGTCATACCGTCACCGAAGTCACCACTGGCAATGCCGCAGTGGAGGCGATGGTCAATGGCGGCTTTGATCTTCTGCTGACCGACATTCACATGCCGGGCATGGACGGCATCGAAGCCGCGCGCACCATCCGCCTGGCCGAACGGCATAGCGGCCGGCCACGCACCCCCATCGTGGCCCTGACCGCCGACGCCCTGGACGGCGGCAAGCGCGTTTGCCAGGAGGCGGGGATGGACGGCTTCCTCACCAAGCCGGTGGACCCCGCCGAGCTGGAGGAAATGTTCCTGATGCTGTTCCCTAGCGAGGAGCGTTCGCATATCGTCGCGGCATGACCGCTTCGGGGGCGTCGGTGCGCAAGCGCCATACATTCAAGGATTATCTCAGTCCGCGCGTGCTGGTGATGCTGGCGCTGGGCTTTTCCTCGGGCCTGCCCTTCCTGCTGGTGGGCAACACCTTCGGCTTCTGGTTGCGCGATGAAGGCACCACCCTCAAGGCCATCGGATTCATTTCCTGGGTGGGCATCGCCTATTCCCTGCAATTTGCCTGGGCGCCTTTACTGGACCGCGTGCCCACGCTCAAATTCCTGGGCCAGCGTCGGGGCTGGATGGTGCTGTCCCAAGTTCTCACGGCGATCGGCCTTATCGCCATGGCAATGGTGGGGACCAGCCATGGCCTGACAGTGCTGGGGGCCTGCGCCCTGTTGGTCGCCTTCGCATCGGCCACGCAGGACATCGCCATATCAGCCTGGCGGATCGAGATTGCCAAAAGCCCGGACGAGCTGGGGCTTCTCACTTCCGCCAATACCATCGGCTACCGCGTCGCGCTGCTCTGCACCGACTCACTGATCCTGGTGTCGGCCCAGCATCTGGGCTGGCCCCTGTCCTACACCATCTGCGGCGTGGCGATGGGCATTGGCCTGATCGCCAGCCTGATCGCGCGGGAACCCGAACGCGCCGAAGCGGTGATGGCGCAGAAGGAAAAGGAAAAGCCGCTCTGGACGCCGCGCGGCTTTTTCGACGCCGTAGCCGGTCCCTTCATCATCTTCTTCAAGACCCACGGCGCGGCGGCCCTGCTGATGCTGCTGGCGATCAGCCTGTACCGGCTGCCCGATTTCGTGCGTGGCCCGATGCTGAACCCATTTTACCATGACGTGGGCCTGAGCAAGGACGTGATCGGGGCGGTGCGGGCCACCGTCGGCATCGCCTCCATCTTCGCCGGCGTGGCGGCGGGCGGATTCCTCTCCTTGCGGCTGGGCTATATGCGCGCGCTGATTTTGGGCGGGCTGCTTCAGGGCCTTGGGATCGCCGCCTTCGCCCTGATGACCGTGACCGGGTCGGATGTGGCGAGTTTTTCGGCGGTCATGGCCTTTGACGACTTCGCCATCAGCGTGGCGGGGGTGACCCTGGTCGCCTACATGTCCAGCCTGACCAGCCTGGGTTACACCGCGACGCAATATGCGCTTTTGTCCTCGACCTATGCCCTGGCGGGAAAATTCCTCAAGGGCTTTTCCGGCGCGGTGGTGGAGGGGCTGACGCCCCATTTCGGCCTGATGGGGGCCTATGCCCTGTTTTTCATCGGCTGCGGCGCCGTTGGGGTTCCCTCCCTGCTGCTCTTTGCCCTGC
>CANCMM010000096.1:0-6518 GCA_947379335.1 Alphaproteobacteria bacterium
CCAACATCCAGAAGGACGGCACCTACAGTGTGATCCCGCGCATGTGGGGCGGGCTCACGACCCCGGCTGAGTTGCACGCCATCGCCAGCGTGGCGGAGAAGTTCAACATTCCGACCGTCAAGGTGACCGGTGGGCAGCGCATCGACCTCCTGGGTGTGAAAAAGGACGATCTCCCCGGCGTGTGGAACGAATTGGGCAAGGCCGGAATGGTCAGTGGCCACGCCTACGCCAAGGGCCTGCGCACAGTGAAGACCTGCGTTGGCAGCGAATGGTGCCGCTTCGGAACGCAGGACTCCACCGGATTGGGCGTGAAGCTGGAAAAGATGTGCTGGGGCTCCTGGACGCCGCACAAGGTCAAGTTCGCTGTCTCCGGCTGCCCGCGCAATTGCGCCGAGGCCACCATAAAGGACATGGGCGTGGTCTGCGTGGATGCGGGTTACGACATACTGGTCGGCGGCAATGGCGGCATAGATGTGCGCGTCACCGACCCGCTGGTGCGGGTGTCAACGGAGGCAGAGGTGCTGGAATATGCCGGCGCCTTCATGCAGATCTATCGGGAGGAGGCGCATTACCTGGAGCGCACCGCGCCCTGGATCGCGCGCGTCGGCATCGATTATGTAAAAAAGCGGCTGGTGGAAGATGCCGATGGGCGCGCTGCGCTGCATGCGCGCTTTCTGCATTCCCAGCGCTTCGCCCAGATTGATCCCTGGACGGAGCGGGTGATGGGCGCCCAGGCTCATGAATTTGTAGCCCTGGCTGAAATGGCGGCGGGATGATGTCCGCCAACTGGAAGAATATCGGCCCCGTCGCCAACATACCCCTGCGCGGCGCGCGCCGCCTGTGCCTGAAATCGGCGGGCAAGCCGGTGGCGGTGTTCCGCACCGGCGAGGATGAAGTCTTCGCCTTGATCGATGAATGCCCGCACAAGCAGGGACCGCTGTCGGAAGGCATCGTCGCGGGCAAGACCGTGACCTGCCCCCTGCACAGCTGGGTCATCGGCCTGGAGGATGGCGAAGCCGTGGCGCCCGACAAGGGCACCGCGCGGCCGCTGTCCCTGCGCATCGTGGATGGCGACATTTTCATCCACCTGCCGGAACTGGTTGCCGGAGATACCGTGTGACACGTACCACCTGTCCCTATTGCGGGGTCGGCTGCGGCGTGGCGGTGGCCGACGGCATCCTGCGCGGCGATGAGGCCCATCCAGCGAATTTCGGACGGCTGTGCTCCAAGGGCGCGGCCCTGAAGGACACGCTGGCCCTGCCCGACCGCCTCACCACACCGACGCTGCATGGGAAGGCGGCCAGCTGGGACGAAGCCCTGGGCCATGTCGCCGCCGAATTCCTGCGCATCCGCGCCGAGCATGGGCCCGATGCCATTGCCTTTTATGTCTCCGGCCAGTTCCTGACCGAGGACTATTACGTCGCCAACAAGCTGATGAAGGGCTTCATCGGCTCGGCCAATATCGACACCAATTCGCGCCTTTGCATGGCCTCGTCTGTGGCGGGCCATGTGCGCGCCTTCGGCGAGGACGTGGTGCCGGGCTGCTATGACGACCTGGAGGAAGCCGACCTTGTCATCCAGGTCGGCAGCAACATGGCCTGGTGCCATCCCGTACTGTACCAGCGCATGATGGCGGCACGCGAAAAGCGCGGCACCAAAGTCATCAACATCGATCCGCGTCGGACCACCACGGCGGAAACCGCGGACCTTCACCTGGCGCTGGCGCCGGGATCGGACGTGGTGCTGTGGTGCGGGCTGCTGGCCTATCTGGACAATGAAGGCGTACTGGACCGGGAATGGACCGCGCGCCATGTATCCGACCTGGAAGAGACACTGGAATCGGCCCATGCCGCCGCGCCCTCCATCGGCTTTGTCGCCGCTGCCGCCCAGCTGAATCCCGATGACGTGCGCGCTTTCTACGACATGTTCGCGCGTACCGAGCGGGTGGTGACGCTTTACTCGCAGGGCGTGAACCAGTCCGTCACAGGCACCGACAAGGTCAATGCCATCCTGAACTGCCACCTGGCGACGGCGCGCATAGGGCGCCCGGGCATGGGGCCTTTCTCCCTCACCGGCCAACCCAATGCGATGGGTGGACGCGAGGTGGGCGGCCTGGCCAACCAGCTTGCCGCGCACATGACATTCGCCAAGGACGACATCGACCGCGTAAGGCGCTTCTGGAAGGCGCCCGCCATTGCGGACAAGCCCGGCCTGAAGGCGGTGGACATGTTCGAGGCCATCCATGACGGCCGCATAAAGGCTGTCTGGATTGCCGCCACCAACCCGGCCGATTCCATGCCCCGCGCCTCCCGGGTCCGTGAGGCCCTGGAAAAATGTCCACTGGTCGTGGTGGCCGATGCATGGCCCACCGACACGACCAGGCTGGCGGATGTCGTGCTGCCGGCCGCGGGCTGGGCCGAGAAAGATGGCACCGTCACCAATTCGGAACGCTGTATTTCGCGCCAGCGCGCCTTTCGCGCCGCGCCGGGCATCGCCCGGCCTGACTGGTGGATGTTTGCCGAGGTGGCCAGGCGTATGGGCTGGGGCGATGCGTTTGCCTATCAGGCGCCGGCCGAGATATTCCGCGAACACGCCGCCTTGTCGGCGTTTGAAAATCACGGCGCGCGCCTGTTCGACCTGGGCGGCCTGTGCGACCTGGACGATGGCGGCTATGACACAATGCCGCCGATACAATGGCCGGTGACGCGCCATGGCCGGGGCGGCCCGCGCCTGTTTGCACGAGGCGGCTTTTCAACCCCCGACCGCAAGGCGCGCATGATACCGCTGCGCCTGCGCGCCGAGGAAGGCAGTGACAAATTTCCCCTTACGCTGAACACCGGCCGCGTACGCGACCAGTGGCATACCATGACCCGCACCGGCCGGGTCGCCAACCTGATGAGCCACATCTCCAGCCCCAGCCTGGCGCTGCATCCGCGCGACGCGGCGTTGCGCGGCATCATGGACCGCGGCCTGGTGCGCATCACCAGCGCGGACGCGACGGTTGTGATGCGCGCATCGGTGGATGAAGGGGTGCGCCCCGGCGACGCCTTCGCGCCCATGCACTGGACAGACCAGTTTTCCTCCTCCGGACCGATCGACAAGCTGGTGCACGCACTGACCGATCCTGTGTCGGGCCAGCCCGACCTCAAGGGTACCCGGGTCAATGTCGCGGCGATGATCGAAAGCTGGCGCGGCACCCTGTTCCGCCTGGACAATGGTGAGCCGGGGCTCAGCGATGCGGTGTGGTGGTCCATGGCGCAAACCCGGACAGGGTTTGCCTTTGAACTGTCAGGCTGGCAGCCGCTCGAAAAGGAAGTTCATTCCGAACAAGTGCTGCGGCGCCTGCTGAAAATCTCCGCCGAAGCGGAGCTGGTATCCTATTCCGATCCACGCCGGTCGGTGTTCCGCTATGCCGGCTTCGTGCGGGGCCAGCTGGCCGGCTGTGTATTCTTCGCCCCGCCCTTGCAGGATTTTACCGGTGTCGAACAGGCCAAGAGCCTGCTTGGCAAGGAGGTCAGCGCGATGGATCGCATTTCGCTTCTTGCCGGTCTGGAAGCAGGCGGCGCGTACAGCGCGTCCAAGATTGTATGCGCCTGCTTTTCGGTCAGCGAAGCCGCGATTGCCGGCGCCATCGCGGAACAAGGCTGCCGGTCACCGGCCGAAATCGGCAGGGCGCTGAAGGCAGGCACCAATTGCGGATCCTGCATCCCCGAAATCAAGAAGCTGCTGGGCGCGACTGCGTCCGCCACGGTGGCTTGAATGCTTGCGTTGACCAGCCTGAAAATCCTGGTGCCCGAAAGCCGCGAGCTGGACCTGTTCGCGACCATGTTGGAAAACGAAGGCGCGCAGGCGCTGCGTTGTCCGCTCGTCCAGATTCTGGACCTGGAAGACAGCGCCGATGCCGATGCCTGGATCGACCGGTGCATTGCCGGTGACTTCGATGACCTTGTCCTGCTGACCGGTGAAGGCCTGCGACGGCTGCTGACGCTCAGCAAGGCAAGGCAAGGCGCGCTGGTAGCGGCGCTGGGACGGCTGCGCACCATTACGCGCGGGCCCAAGCCGGCGCGAGCCCTGCGCGAGCTCGGACTGTCGCCGGGTCTGGCAGCCAGCGTTCCCACCTCGGAGGGAATCCTCCAGGCCATGGCGCAAGAGAATGTGGCGGGCCGGCGCATCGGCGTGCAGCTCTATCCCGGGGATGGAGCGCAGCACCTTATGGATAGCCTGCGCGCCCGTGGCGCATTGGTGTCGCCCGTTACCCCCTATCGCTATGCCTCGGAGACCGAGACCAGCCAGGTGAGCGCTGCCATCCGGGCACTGGCGTCCGGCCAGATTGGCATGATCGCTTTCACCGCAACGCTCCAGGTGGATCGGCTGGTGAAAGTCGCGCAAGAGTGCGACCTGTCCCAGGAACTGTCGCGCGGACTTGCCCGTACCCCCATCGCCTCCATCGGCCCCGTTGTCGATGAAAAGCTGCGCCTGCACGGATTCACGCCCACCGTAAGCCCGCAAAGCAGTTTTCACCTCAAGCCGCTGGTGCGCGCCATCATGGCCTGGAGACAGGCATGAAAGTGCCTTGCGTCATTCTCGCTGGCGGTCGGTCGAGCCGCATGGGCGGCGGTGACAAATGCCTGCTGCCGCTGAATGGCAAGCCGATGCTGGCGCACGTTCTGGAACGCGTGTCCCCCCAGGCATCCGCCATCCTTATCAACAGCAACAGCCCGCAGGACCTGTTCGCGGGCTTCGGCTGGCCGGTAATGCCCGACGTGATTGCCGGATTCCAGGGGCCTCTCGCCGGTCTTCTGACCGGCATGACCTGGGCGGCACGGGCAGGAGCCGCGCATGTGTTGAGCGTAGCCTGCGACACGCCCTTTCTGCCGCTGGACCTGGCCCAGAGGCTTGGCGCGAGCCTCGCAGACGGTGATATCGCTATTGCGCGCGACGAGACTCGCAGCCATCCCGTCATCGGCCTGTGGCCCACCGCGCTGGCCCCTCGCCTGGCCCGCGATATGGAGCGGGACGATGTCCGCGGCGTGCATCAGTGGCTGCGCGGCCAATCGGTTCGCGAGATTTCATTCGATGCAGCGCTTTTTCGCAACATCAACACGCGCGATGACCTGCATCAGGCATTTCCAACGACGCCGTTTCTAAATCTTCCCGAGAGGACACAATGAATTTCCGCATCGCCTGCATTGCCTGCGCATTGGCCGCCACCGGCCTCTCGTCTCCGGTCCAAGCCGAGACTTCGATCCTTGACGCCATCACGAAAGGCCGGCCGGTGATTGACCTGCGCGGCCGCTATGAAACGGTGCGCGACGCCAGCAAGGCGGTGGACGGCAATGCGCTGACCTTGCGCGCCCGCCTGGGCTATGAGACCGGAAGTTGGAATGGGCTGTCGGTGCAGGCCGACTTCGACCAGATCTGGGCGATCGGCAGTGAAGCCTATAACAGCACCCGCAACGGCAAGGCGGCCTATGCCGTTGTCGCCGACCCCAGGATGACGGCGCTGAACCGGCTGCAACTGACTTATGTGTCGGACTTCGATACCAAATTCGTGGTTGGTCGACAGCGCCTGTTGATCGGCAACCAGCGCTTTGTCGGCAATTCCGGCTGGCGCCAGCATGAGCAGACCTTCGATTCCGTCTCGGCGGCAAACACCTCCATTCCTGACCTGGCGCTGACCTATGCCTACCTCTACCGCATCAACCGGGTGTATGGCCCCGATGCGCCGGTGCCCGTCGCCACCGCGCCCATCGGCCAGGCCAATTACTTCAAAAGCGACAGCCATGTGCTTGACGGCGTCTATACCGGCGTGCCGGGCCTGCGGCTTGAAGGCTACAGTTTCCTGCTCGACTTCAACGCGCCGGGCTATGCGACACTACCGGCGCAGGTCACCGCCACGGCACGGCTTTCCACCGCGACTTATGGCGGACGCGGTGATTACACGCGGGTGTTCAGCGACGTCACGGGCAAGATCAGCGGCGAATATGCGCACCAGACCAGCTATCGCAACAATCCCCTGAACTTCGGTCTGGACTATTTTCTGGGCGAAGGCAGCCTCACCTGGCAGGGCGTGACCGGCCTGATGGGCTATGAGTCGCTCGGGGGCAATGGTGCTATCGGTTTCGCCACGCCACTCGCCACCCTGCACGCCTTCAATGGCTGGGCTGACCTGTTCCTCACCACGCCCGCCAACGGGCTGAAGGATTTCTATTTCAAGCTGGGCTATGTGATACCGGCGGATTTCGTGATGTCCAAGTCGCTGAACCTCAACGCCACCTATCACGATTTCAAGACCGACAACCTCAGTCGCGGCATCGGCAGCGAATGGGACCTGCAGGCCGAGCTGACGGTGGACGCCAACCTGTCCTTCATGGCGAAGTATGCCAATTATGCCGGATCTGGCGCAGCGTTCGGCGGCTTTGCCGACAAGTCGATATTCTGGCTGCAGACGGCTTACAAATATTAGATAGCTAAAGGCTATTCCACAAACAACAGCCGGCCAAACCGGTCCGGATAAT
>CANCMM010000097.1:0-6500 GCA_947379335.1 Alphaproteobacteria bacterium
ACACCAGGAACAGCGCCATTAAGAGCGCCATAGGCAGCAGCACATAAAGTGTGCCGCGCGTGAGATCGACCCAGAAATTGCCGACCGTTTTGGCCGAGCGCCGCGCGAAGCCGCGGATCAGCGCGATGGCCAAAGCGATGCCGGTGGCGGCGCTGACGAAATTGTGCACCGTCAGGCCCAGCATCTGCACCAGGTAGCCAAGCGTGCTTTCGCCGGCATAGGACTGCCAGTTGGTGTTGGTGACAAAGCTGATCGCGGTATTGAAGGACAGGTCCGGCGTCGTCGCCGCCATGCCTTGCGGATTGAACGGCAACACCGCCTGCAGCCGCTGCATCACATAAAGCGAGGCAAAGCCCGCGATGCTGAAAGCCAGCATGGCGATGGTGTAGGTCGTCCAATGCTGTTCTTCGCTCGGCTTGACGCCGCAGAGCCGGTAGATGCCGCGTTCGACAGGCCCCAGCACCGGCGACAGGAAGGTGCGCTCGCCCTCGAACAGGCGAGCCATGTAAAGCCCCAGCGGCTTCACGCAGACAATGATGGCCAGGCAGAACAGGCCAATCTGAATCCAGCCATTCGCGGTCATCAGAATTTCTCCGGACGGATCAGGGCAAAAACGAGATAGCCAAGGACGCCGAGCGTCACGATGGCGGCCAGGATGTAATCGCCGCCCATCACAGTTTCTCGCAGATCAGGGTATAGCCGATTGCGGCGGCGAAGAACGCCAGTCCCGCGGCAATGAAAATCAGGTCGAGCATGATGATCGCCTCTAACGCCAATGATGTGGGATTGAACGCAAAACAACGCGATGCCCAAAAGTAGGACCTTGGGGAATGCAACCATTGATCTGGATCAAGCCATTGCCTGCCTTGGTTTCAGGGCAGACTTATGGGGACGGGCATATAGATGCGAGATCGGGCAAATCGGGCAGAAATATAAATCCGATATAGATTTGCGGGAGGTGGGCTTCAGCCCTTCTTTTTCGCCATGAATTCCAGCTTGCGGCAGGCGGCCTGGGCCATGGTGCTTCGGGCGGCGTTGGCCGGGCCGATGGCAGTGGCTTCCAAGTCGGTCTCAGGATCGTGAGCAAATTGATCCAGATCAAATCTCAAAAAATTACATTTTCCCCACCTTGCCCGTTCGGGGTGGCTTCTACACCGATGCTTGTGCCAAAAGTCGGACAGGGGCGGATGCGTACTCGATCTCGGCAGCAGGCTTCGTCTGCATCCGCGTTCCGGGAGCAGTTTGGAGAATTTTGTGTTGTTTGGGAATCGCCGTCATTTGCAGCAGATGGCGATATCGCTGCTGCTCGTCTTGGGCACTTTTGTGCACGCCCACGCTGCCACCCTGGACCTGACACCTTACCGCGGAAAGGTTGTGTACCTCGATTTCTGGGCTTCCTGGTGTACGCCCTGCCATCTCTCCTTCCCATGGATGAACGAAATACAGGCGTCCTATGGCGCCGAAGGCCTGGTGATCCTGGCCGTCAATCTCGACCGCGACAGGGCAAAAGCCGACGCGTTTCTGGCGACCGACAGGGGGCAGCTCAACATTCTCTACGACCCAAAAGGTGACATCGCCCGGCAGTTCAATTTCAAGGACATGCCGACTGCTTTTTTGATCGGCCGCGACGGAAAGGTCCATTCGGTCCATAGCGGATTCGAGATCGGCAAAAAGAACGCCTATCTCGCCGACGTCGTATCCCTGCTGCATCAGAAAGCGCCGTGACATGAAAAACCGCTTGCGGATCCTCAAAGGAGCGATCGTGGTGACCGCTCTTGTCGCAGCCGCCGCGTGCACCGCCTGCACGGCAATCGGCCCGCGGCCCTGGGAAAAGGACCTGATGGCCCGCCCCGAAATGCAACTGGTCCCATACCCGCTGCAAACGGCGGCCGACGAGCATGTCTATTTCAGCAAGGAAGCTTCCAGCGGTGGCCGCGGTTTCGCCGGCGGAGGCTGCGGTTGCAATTGAAACGGCGCAAGGCCGGGCGCGTTGGCCGCGCGATCTCGGCTATCTCTGCCACACTTCTGATCGCGACCGCGGCCAGTTGCGAGAACAGCGCGGTCGCGCAGGATTTTTATGGGCTGGACAAGGCGGGCCGTGACAATTTCGGCCCGGGCATCGCCTATACCGAATTCGACGGCGCACTGCTGATCTACCAGGAGGCAGGCGGACGGGTGCAGGCGATAGAGCCGACCGCCAACCTGGCAATTCATGGCGCGCGTGGCCAGCAACTGACGCTGGGCGCGGTTGCCGACGCGGTATCCGGTGCCACCCCCAACGGCGCGGTTCCCTCGGACCGCACGCAAACCTTCGTCACTCCGCTCAAACCGCAGGGGTCCAGCACCACGGTCACCAGCGCTTCGGGCGGCAGCACGGTCATCCAGCTACCGCCAACGCCAGGCCAGGTCGCATCCGCGTCGCTCGGCCGGCAATACACCACCGCGCCCAATACCCTGCCAATGGACAAAGGCTTTCGCGACCACCGCGCGGCATTAACGGCCGGGTGGTCACAGCCTTTGGGCTGGATTTCCGAAATTGGCGGTGGCGCCGGTTTTTCACGCGAAGAAGACTATCAGTCGATCACCGCCAATGTGCGTGCCGCCAAGAACTTCAACAGCGACAACACCACCATCAGCCTGGACCTGAATGGCGAATTTGATTCCTCATTTCCGTTTGGCGGCGTGCCCACCGGCCTGTCTGCCATGAATGCCCAATTCAAGCCCATAACGACGCGGCACAAGACACAGCTCGGTTTCGTTCTTGGCCTGACCG
The DNA here is from genome assembly GCA_947379335.1 of Alphaproteobacteria bacterium. Taxonomy (GTDB): domain Bacteria; phylum Pseudomonadota; class Alphaproteobacteria; order Micropepsales; family Micropepsaceae; genus Rhizomicrobium. Next base: position 2,774 of record CANCMM010000097.1, read on the forward strand.
AGGTCATGACCCGGAACTGGCTCATGGCGCTGAACTATTCCTACGATTCCCAGAAGGGTTATCAAACCGATCCCTATCGCGTGATTTCAGTCGTGGACCCGACCAGCGGCGAACCGACCAGCACCCTCTACGAAAACCGGCCCGAGCAGCGCAAAACCCAGAGCCTGTTCTGGGACAACAAGCTGGCCTTCGGCCCTACGGTCACCGAGCTGAGTTATCGCTACTTCACCGATAACTGGGGCATATCCTCCCACACGGTAGAAGCATCGGAACGGATCAATCTGGCCAAGTCCTGGTATATCGAACCGAATGTGCGCTTCTATCACCAGAACGCCGCAAACTTTTATCGTGCCTTCCTGGTCAGCAACGCGGCGCTTCCAGCCTATGCGTCGTCCGACACCCGGCTCTCGCGATTTGACGCGATCACCTATGGCGCAAAGATCGGCTTCCGGGTTTCGGGCAGAAGCGAACTTTACGTGCGCGCCGACTATTATACCCAGTCAGGCGACGGCCATCCGGCTAACGCGATCGGGCAGCTGCGCGGCCAGGATTTGTTCGCGGGTACGAAAGCGGCAATCGTTCAGGTCGGCTACCAATGGAAATTCCACTAACGGCGACGCTCGCGCGCGCCGGCCGGGATTATCTGGGCGCCTTCAAGGCGATGGCGACGCCATGCGAAGTTCGTGTGGAAACGGATGATGCGGAGCTGGGTCGCCGGGTCACCGATGCCGTCGAGGCCGAAGCCCGCCGCATTGAAGCGAAATTCAGCCGCTACCGCGATGACAGCATCATCGGCCGCATCAACGCCGCCGGCGGCCGCAAAACCGCTGTCGATGCCGAGACCGCGCATCTGCTGGACTTTGCCAGCCAGTGCTTTGACCTCAGCGGCGGCATGTTCGACATCACATCGGGCGTTCTGCGGCGCGCCTGGCGCTTCGACGGCTCCGATCGGGTGCCTGGCGCCTCGGACATCAAGCCACTGCACAAGCTGGTCGGTTGGAACATGGTTTCATGGCGGAATTCCTGCCTCACCCTCCCCGCGGGAATGGAAATCGACCTGGGAGGTTTGGCGAAGGAATATGCCGTGGACCGCGCATTGGCCGTCGCGCGCGCCATCACGGCCGCGCCTGTTCTGGTCAATTTCGGAGGCGACCTGGCGGTTTCCGGTCCACGGACAGGCGAGACGCGATGGCATGTCGCCATCGCGTCAGTCGAAAAGGATGATGCCATGGCGGGCATGCTGGAACTTGTGAGCGGCGCACTTGCGACCAGCGGGGATGCGCGGCGCTTCCTCCTGAAGGACGGTGTCCGTTACAGCCACATCCTGAATCCACGTACCGGCTGGCCCGTCAAGGATGCGCCGCGCTCCGTGACCGTTGCTGCTCCCAGTTGTGTGGAAGCCGGCATGGTCGCGACCTTGGCGATGCTGCAGGGCAAGCGCGCGGAGCAATTCCTGAAACGCGAGGGCGCCCGCGCCTGGTGCATCAGATAAGTTTGTCGGCTTTGGTTCCAATGTCGCCGGGTCAAGCCTGTCCATGACACGGGATTCAAGTTTTCTTCTTGGCCGCCATGAATTCCAGCTTGCGGCGGGCGGCCTGGGCCATGGTGCTCTGGGGCGCGTTGGCGGGGCCAATGACGCTGGCTTCCAGGCCGGTCTCAGGATCGATCGCGGTCGCCTTGAGCGAATTTCCCAGGATCACGAACTCGACGTAGATTTCGCGCGCCACTCAGGCCGCGCGGGCGATCTTGTGGGCGTCCCACACGATCACCAGCGCTTCGACCAGCGCGTCCATCATCGCGTCGCTATGCGCCGGGCTGGGCGTAAAGCGCAGCCGCTCGGTGCCGCGTGGCACGGTGGGATAGTTGATCGGCTGGACATAGACGCCATGGTCCTTCAGCAGCGAGTCCGACACCGCCTTGCACAGCGCGGCATCGCCCACCATAAGCGGCACGATATGGCTGGGGCTTTCCATCAAGGGAAGGCCGGCGGCGGTAAAGCGCGCCTTCAGGGCGGCGGCGCGGTCGGCCAGCTTTTCGCGTTCCACGTCGGACGACTTCAGGTGACGGATGGAGGCCAGCACGCCGGCGGCGATGGCCGGGGCCAGCGAGGTGGTGAAGATGAAGCCCGGCGCGAAGCTGCGGATGCAGTCCACCAGTTCCGCCGAAGCGGTGATGTAGCCGCCCATGACGCCGAACGCCTTGGCCAGGGTGCCTTCTATGATGTCGATACGGTGCATGGTGCCGTCGCGCGCGGCAACGCCGGCGCCGCGCGGGCCGTACATGCCCACGCTGTGCACTTCGTCGATATAGGTCAGCGCACCGTATTTCTCGGCCAGGTCGCAGATGACTTCGGTGGGCGAGAACTCGCCTTCCATCGAATAGACGCTTTCGAACGCAATCAGCTTGGGCACCGCCGGATTGGCCGCCTTCAGCAGCTCTTCCAGATGTTCCATGTCGTTATGCCGGAAGACATACTTGGCGGTGCCGCCATGGCGGATGCCTTCGATCATCGAGGCATGGTTGAGTTCGTCGGAGAAGATGATCAGGCCCGGCAGAACCTTGGCCAGGGTGCTCAGGGTGGCGTCGTTGGAAACGAAGCCGGAGGTGAACAGCAGCGCGGCATCCTTGCCGTGCAGGTCGGCCAGCTCGCGCTCAAGTTCCACGTGATAATGGGTGGTGCCCGAGATGTTGCGGGTGCCGCCGGAACCGGCGCCCACCGCGTCCACCGCTTCATGCATCGCCGCCAGCACCTTGGGATGCTGGCCCATGTTCAGGTAATCGTTCGAGCACCAGACGGTGATCGGCTTGCCCTTGTTGTCGGTATAAGAGCTTTCCGGGTCATGCAGCCCGGCCTTGGGAAAAGCGCCCCGCTCGCGCAGAATGTCGGCGAAGATCCGGTAACGACCTTCACGCCGCAGGGCCGCAATAGCGTCCGCGAAACTGGACTTGTAGGAAAACGCCATGACTCACGCCTTTGGACACGTCTACGCCCGCACACGGCACGATAGCGCGAAACAAGTGTTTGATTCCACGCAATTTGTCACATGAAAGCGGCGCTTTCCCCGGTCTTTTTCCACCTGCCCGCCCTGTCGCCTTCCAGCTGGGGGCTGGTCTTCGCCCTGACGGCGGCGGTCGTTCTTTGGCTGCTGTCCCTGCGCCTCAAGGACGCCAGCATCGTCGATATTTTCTGGGGACCCGGCATAGCGGGGGTCGTGGATATCGCCGCCGGCATGGGCCATGCGGGCGGTCCGCGCACCTCCACGGTGCTTTTGCTGGTTAACCTGTGGGCCTTCCGGCTGGCCGCCTATATCTGGTCCCGCCACCATGGCGAGGATCACCGCTATGGCTCCATGCGGACCAAGTTCGGCGCCAGCTGGTGGTGGCTGAGCTTCATCCAGGTGTTCCTGTTGCAAGCCATTCTCATCTGGTTCATCCCCGCCCCCCTGGTGGCGGCGGTCCTCTATAGCGGGATGCCGATGGGGTGGCTGGACTATGCCGGGGTGGGCATCGCCGGAGTGGCCTTGGTGTTCGAGGCACTGGCCGATTTCCAGTTGGGCGCCTTCCGGTCCGATCCCGCCAACAAGGGCAAGGTGATGGACGCCGGGCTGTGGGGCTGGTCGCGCCATCCCAACTATTTCGGCGAGGCGGCGATGTGGTGGGGCTTTTTCATCATCGGCTATGCCGCCAGCCACATGTGGTGGCTGCTGCTGTCGCCGCTGCTGGTCAC
>CANCMM010000098.1:0-6443 GCA_947379335.1 Alphaproteobacteria bacterium
GCGTACCTGGCCGGCGCCGACATAGGAGGCGACGTTGATGCCGATGCCCTTCTTCTGCAGGTAGGAGAAGAAGCCGCCCAGCGTGGTCCAGCTGCGCTTGACCGGCGGCGTCACCATCATGGGATCGTCCACCGCGGGGGCCAGCACTGGGCCAGCCGACAGATGTTCGCCCATCAGCTCGGTGGTGATGCCTTGCGTCACCTTGGAAAGCCCGCGGCCATCAAAGGCCAGGCCGAATTCCGAATGGCTGTGCATGTCGATAAAGCCGGGAGTCACCACCTGGCCGCTGGCGTCGATGGTCTTCTTGGCTTTCACCGGGGCGCGGCCGACATAGACGATCCTATCGCCGCTGATGGCGACGTTGGCCTGCATGCGCGGTCCGCCGCTGCCGTCGATCACCTGGCCGTTCTTGATCAGCAGGTCCACTTCCGGGACTTGCGCGAAACTCGACAATAAAGGGACGCCGGCGAACAGAATGGTGGCGGCGAGAAGTTTCCTGGCTGCGATCATGACAAACCCCTGCTAGTGCGCTTTGGCGCGCTTTTTCTTTGTGGCGTCGAACGTAATGGCCTTCTGGCCCGCGCTTTCCGTACTCAGCTCCTTGGCGCCGGCCGGAAAGCCGTTGCTCTTGAGAATGAAGGCGGTGATGTCGGTGTTGGTGGCGGCGCTCAGCGAGCCGGTGCGGCCCAGCGGCATGGCGCGGGTGATGTAGTCCACCAGCACATCCAGGGTACTGCCCGACCAATAAGGCACAAAGCGTCCCACCAGCGGCGGGATCTCGAAAGTGCCGCCCAGATTGGGGCCATGGCAACGGCTGCAATTCTGCTGGTAGGCGGTGGCGCCGCGCGCCGCCTGATCCTCGGTGTAAACACCGTCCCATACGGACTTGGCATGGGCGCTACCCACCGCCACAACCGACACAACAAGACCCAGGATGATTTTGCGCATCATGTTGCCTCAGGCCCGGCCCGCGGGGAAACGGGCGAACAAATCCTCGATCACCTTCACGGCATTTTCGGATTCGGCACGGTTCACGCTCTCGTTGCTGTTGTTGTAGCCCTTGAGTTCACCATTCTCGAGCGCGATCACCATGATGCCGTCGCTTTTGGACAGGATCTGCACGTTGCGATAGGTCAGGCCGTAATTGACTTCCGGCTGCGGGATCAGCCAGCCGGTCTGGCCGCGCACCGGCACCATCGCCTTGTCCCGCCACCAGTCGCGCGCCGCAAAGCCCGGGCAATTGATCACCACCTTCTGCGGCAGGTGCGCCAGCTCGGACGGGGAATGGAAATCGCGCATCACGATCTTGCCGCCGCGGGCGAAGAACTCCGTCGTCAGCAGATGGCCATATTCGGTGAAATTGAAGAACATGTTGGTCGTGCGCGAGGCATATTTGACCGGGAACGGATTGAGGTCCGCCTCCAGCTGCTGGGGATGGGGCGTGATGTCCCGGATGCGATCGCTGTACTTGGCGAAGTCCTCACCCGAAGTGGGTGCGCCGGTCCAGGTCGGCGGCGGCAGCGGCGCCACGGTGGCGTCCACCGGCTGCGGCGTGCCGCGCGGCGCATCGGTCAGGTAATAATGGTCGGCAAACGCGATGGGATTGCCCGCCATCCCGACATAGGGACGGAAATTCTTCCACGAGATGCGCGCCATCTGTTCCCAGGTGTCGCCGAAGTTGGACGGCGCTTCCCCCGCCAGGGCAATGCGCGAATCCGGCGTCCAGCTGCCATTGGCCCGCACCGAGCGGGTGCGCGGCAACAGTTCGCGGGTGTAGATGGTCACTTGCGCACCGGCGCGCTGGGCGGTGATGGCAGACGTCAGCCCGATGATTCCGCTGCCGATGACCGCGACCTCCTTGGGGCTGCGGGACAGCGCCTTCTGTACCGCCATCTCGGCTGAGCCCCAGGACAGCGACCAGCCCGAACCGCCATGGCCGTAATTGTGCACCACCATGGCATCGCCGACCTGTTCCACATCCAGGTTGGGACCCTTGGTGCGGAATGGACGCAGGCACACTTTAAAGTCGAAGAAGCGGTCGGGATGGGCGCGAACCGGAGCCAGCACGGGCGGGCGGTCCATCAGGGGCACGCTGGAAACCGTCTTGACGGCAGGTGCGGGGGCCGGGGGCACCGATTGCGCGGCACATCCGCCCATGCCCAGAACGCCGCCCAGCGCGAGCGAATTCCTCAGAAGATGCCGCCGGTCCATAAATCCACCCCGTACAACCCCACGTCTTTATAGCAGAGGCGGCGGGGTCCGTCTGCGGTCACAGCGTCGCTTCAACCCGGCCGTGTCGCTGCCCAGATGATGTGGCGCATGCCGCGCCCCTTGTTGGCGCGCGCCTTGACCACTTCCACTGCAAAACCGGCGCGCTGCAATTCGGTCGTGAAGGCATCGCTGGGCGCCGCCGACCAGATCGCCAGCAAACCCTTGGGCCGCAGCGCCTTGCGCGTCGCTTCCAGCCCGCGCCGGGTATAAAGCCGGTCATTGGCCTTGCGGCTCAGCCCGTCCGGACCATTGTCCACATCCAGCAATATGGCGTCGAACGCGTCTTTCGCCCCGGCGATGGCGGCGCCGACATCGCCTTCATGGATACGCACCCGCTTATCGTCCAGGCAGCCGGCGGTGAGATCAGCCATCGGTCCGCGCGCCCATGCCAGCACGGCTGGCACCAGTTCGGCGACCAATATTTGTGCATCTTTGCCCAGCCCTGCCAACGCCGCGCGCAAGGTGAAGCCCATGCCGTAGCCGCCGACCAGGATGCGGACATTGCGGCGGCCGCGCAGCCGTTCGCAGGCCAGGTCGGCCAGCGCGATTTCCGAACTGCTCATGCGGCTGTTCATCAGCGGCGTGGGGCCCGCAAAAATCGCGAACTCGGTGCCCCGCCGCATCAGCCTGAGTTCCCCCTCGCCGCCGGGCACCGCCGCCGTGTCGAGATGGACCCAGGGGATCATCGCTTGGCTTTGGCGGGCTTCTTGGCCGGGGTCTTCACGACTTTCTTCGGCGCGGGCTTCACCGCGGCTTTCGGCTTGGGCTCCGCTTTTGGCTTTTCCGCCACCTTCTTTGCTACCCTGGGCGCGAGCTTGATTTTCATAACCGGCGCGACTTCCTCCAGCGCCTTCCTGGGCGCAGCAATTTCCACCGTCTCCGGCGACTTGGGTTTGGGCGGTATCGGCGAAACAGCCTGGCCCGACATCAACATCAGCAGCCGCGGCGACAAGGTCTTGGGCTTGGCGCCGGCGGTATCCAGCGGCGCGTCGCTCAGGAACGCCTTCACATCGCCCTTGGAACGACAAATGCGGGCCTTGCCCGAATTCACCAGAACAGGACCGTCGATCAGCGAAGGATGTTCGACCACGCCGTCCCAGAATTCATTTTCGCTCAGAAAGCGGTCATCCAGCTGCAGCGAACGGAACAGGGGATCGTATTTCTTCACCAGGCTCTGCTCGCTGGCCTTCAGCAGGGCGGACAACTGCTTGAGCGCATCGCGGGTGGGCGGCGCGGTGATATAATCGACGACAACCGGCTCCTGCCCGGTGCGGCGAACCTCCTCCAGCACATCGTCACAGATATCGGTGTCCGGGTCGCAATAGAGGGTGAGCCGCGCCGCGGCCTGCTCCCTGGGCTTGGGCTTTTCCTGTACGGGCGCCGGCGGGGTTGGCAGCAGCACCAGGTTCACGGCCTTGGGGCCCTTGGCGTCGGGCTGGGTCTCGAACGTGACCCGCTGGCCGGGCTTCAGCCCCGGTACGCTGCCGGAAGAGGCGGTCGGAACGAAGACGTCCTTGCCGCCGCCATCGGGGGTGATGAAACCAAAACCCTTGGCGGCGTTGAAAAACTTGACGGTACCTTGCTGCATGGAATTCCTGATCGCGTAGCCGGGCGAACACTTCGCCCGGCGAGATGTTGATAGTCAGTCTTGGGGTTTCGACGTTCCCGCACCCTGTGGGCGGATGGCGCATGACAGCGCCATATCGAATCCTGAACTTACCTATAGACCGGCAGGATCAGGATTGCCAAGCTGGGATACCAACATGCTGTCGCAATCGTTACCGGCCTAGCTGCCTTCCCAAAGCAGCTTGGCATTGGTGAGTTCCCGCGCCCCCAGCGCGCCCAGCTCCCTGCCCACGCCGGAGCCCTTCATCCCGCCAAACGGCGCCCGCGGGTCGGAGCGCACAAAATCGTTGATGAACACCGCGCCGCACTCGATCTGAGCGGCCACCCTGTTTGCCCGCGCCACATCCTTGCTGAACACGGTTGCCGCCAGGCCATATTCGGTATCATTCGCCAGCCGGATGGCCTCTTCTTCGGTCTTGAACGGGAAGATCAGCGCCACCGGTCCGAAAAACTCCTCCCGCGCCACCGCCGCGTCATGCGGCAAACCCGTCAGCACCGTCGGCGGATAAAAATAGCCCGGCCCGTCAATCGACGTGCCGCCCGTCAGGACCTTTGCACCTGCAGCCACCGCGGCCGCCACCTGCCGCTCGGTCGCGCCGCGCAGGTCGGCGCGGGCCTGCGGTCCCAGCTTGGTGTCGGCCAGCATCGGGTCGCCCAGCTTCAGTGCGCTGGCGGCGGCGACGAACGCCTTCACAAATTCGTCTATTACCGGCGCGGCCACCAGGAAGCGCTTGGCCGCGATGCAGCTTTGCGCATTGTTCGAGTAACGCGACATCACGCCAAAATGCACCGCCTTGGCGATGTCCGCATCTTCCAGCACCAGGAAGGGGTCGGAGCCGCCCAGCTCCAGCACCACTTTCTTGCCCGCCTTGCCCGCCAGCTCCGCCACCGCGCGCCCGGCCTTCACGCTTCCGGTCACCGTCACCGCGCGGATGCGCGCATCGGCGATGACTTGCGGGGCCACGTCTTTCTGCACCGACAGGTTGACATAAAGTCCCGGCGGCCCGCCGGCATCGCGCACCAGCTTTTCCATTTCCAGCGCGCAGCCCTGCACCGTCTCGGCATGCTTCACCACCACCGTGTTGCCGATCAGGGCCTGGGGGATGAAAAAGCGCAGCACCTGCCAGAAGGGCAGGTTCCACGGCATGATCGCGAACACCGGCCCGATGGATTCGTAAACGATGCGCCCCGGCGTTCCCGGTATCGTCTCTGTCGCCAGATAGGCCGCGCCATCACTGGCAAAGTGCCGCGCCCCGAAGGCCGACTTCTTGACCTCGCCCACCGCCTCGCCCAGCGGTTTGCCCATCTCGGTCACGATCAGCTTGCCGTAGATTTCGGCGCGCTCTTCCAGCAATTCCGCCAGACGTGCCAGGAAGGCTTTGCGTTCCTCCAGCGAGGTCCGCGACCATGCCTTCCAGCCATCCCATGCCAGTTGCAGCCGCTGTTCCACTTCCGCCGCGCCATGCTCGGGATAGGTCGCAATCAATTCGCCGGTGGTTGGATTTCTGGACTCAAAAGACATGAGCGTTGCTCCCCCTAGCAGAATTTGCGATACCGCTTGATGCAGGTGGCGATGACCTGGTCGCCCGGCTTCTTCCACCAGTCCAGGGCAGAGAATATCTCCACCTCCTGCGGTCCGGCATAGCCCGCGGCTTCCACCATGCGCCGTATCCCGCGCAGGTCGATCACCCCGTCGCCCATCATGCCGCGGTCCAGCAGCAAGTCCCGCGTCGGCACCAGCCAGTCGCAGATGTGATGGGCAAAAATCCGCTTTCCCGCGCGCGCAATCTGCTGCGCCAGCTTGGGGTCCCACCATACATGGTACACATCGACCGCCACGCCCAGGCCATCGCCTAGCGCATCGCAAACATCCAGTGCCTGCTCCAGGGTATTGATACAGGCCCGGTCGGCGGCATACATCGGATGCAGCGGCTCGATGGCCAGCTTCATGCCGCCGGCCCGCGCATGTTCCAGGATCACCCCGATGCCGTCCTCGACCATCCGGCGCGCCGCCGCGATATCCTTGGAGCCTTCTGCCAGCCCGCCGACCACCAACACCAGGCAATCGGCACCCAGCGCACAGGCCTCATCGATCGCCCGCCTGTTGTCCTCAATGGCCGCCGCCCGGCCCGCAACATCCGCGGCCGGGAACATGCCGCCGCGGCAAAGCCCGGTGACGCGCAGGCCATTTGCGCGCACCATCGCCGCGGCTTCCGTCAGACCCGCTGCCGCAACCTGGTCGCGCCACGGCGCCACCGCGCGTATCCCCTGCTTCACACAGGCATCCACCGCCTGCGCCAGGGTGAACTGCTCGCGCACCGTGGCCAGGTTGATCGAAAGGCCTTCCAGAGACTTCAAGCCACGCCACCCACGGCCAGCACCCGGGTCATGCGATCTATCGCCAATTTGGGGTCGCGCAGGCAACCGCAGGCATCGGCCAGCCGGAACAGTTCGGCCAGATGGACCAGCGAGCGCGCGCTCTGCTGTCCACCCAGCATCACAAAGTGATCCTGCAAACCGTTCAGATAGGCCAGGAACACCACGCC
>CANCMM010000099.1:0-6428 GCA_947379335.1 Alphaproteobacteria bacterium
ATGGCGCCTCTTCCAAGGGCGCCACCAACTGGTGGTCCCAGGCCGGCGGCGAGAGCGGTCCCCAGCGAACCGTGTGGGCAGCGCAGAAGACCCCCGAAACCCCCTATGGCAAGATCAACAAGCCGATCTGGCACATCGCCGACGTGCTGGGCATGCACAAGGGCCAGGCACGCTGGGAACAGAAGGTGCTGCTGAACCGCGACTTTGACGGCCGCTATGTCCAGATGGCGCCGGGCGACAAGAGCAAGTGCTTATTTTATGCCGACGACCGCGCCTGGGGCTGGGTCTATAGCGGCCAGCTGAAAGTCACCATCGACGGGCAGGAGCCCAAGGTGCTGTCCAAGGGCTGGGTCTTCAATGTCGCGCCGCGCCTGTCCTATTGCCTGGAAACGGTGGGAGCTGAGCCGGTCGTGTTCTACCGCACCACGCCGGCCAACCAGGCGCCCTCCTATCCGGAAAATGAAACGCCCACGCCCGTCAAGGGCTGGAAATATGTGAAGTCCAAGATCACCTCCACCGGCGGCTACGACTCGTTCAACATGCCGTTCTTCAATGTCGATGAATATGGCGCCTCCGACCGCAAGGGCGAGCGCTTCCTCTATGACGGCCACACCTCGTCGAACCTGAACATCGGCAACAACATCACCGCGCTGCCGCCCGACACCAGCTGGGGCCATTTCCACGAGAACATGCAGGAAGTCTGGCTGAACGTGTATGGCCAGGTCTGCGCCCTGATCTCGGGCGAGGGCGTGGTGCATGGCCAGTATGGCGATCTGCTCAATGCCAATGAGGAACGCTGGCACCGTGCCACCAGCTGCCCCAATACCGGCCGCAGCATCCGCATGGCGATCACCCCGCGCAGCAAGGAAGGCCAGGTCCACTACTTCCAGACGGACCAGCCGCCCGGCAACTAGCTGTTGGGGCGTTCGCCGCGCAAAACGGTCCACTGGACCGTTTTGTTAGACGCGGCGAACCCGTCCGGTTGCCTCTCCCCGGTTCCGCCTATAAAAGTACGGGCCATATTTGGCCGCGTATTTGTGCGCAGCCTTTGGGGAGAACCGACCATGAAATTCGCGAAAATCGCTGTGGCTTTGGCGCTGGCTTCGACGGCCGCCTCCGCCCAGGTCAACATCGGCGAGCAGAAGCCTGAAGCGTCTCTGCCCTTCAACATGGCGTCGGTGACGACCTTCAATCTGCCCTGGCGCCTGGCGTTCCTGCCCGATGGCCGCATGCTGGTGACCGAGAAGGTCGGTCCCATCTGGCTGGTCACGCCGCAAGGCATGAAGCGTCCGGTGCTGAATTATCCCGCCGCGCTGTATGGCGGCCAGGGCGGCATGCTGGGCATCTATGTCTCGCCCCACTACGCCACCGACAATACCGTTTATCTGACCTATTCCGAGCCGGGCACCATGGGCGGCATCTCGGGCTCCAGCCTGGCGCTGGCCAAGGCCAAGCTGGTGCTGAATGACACCGGCACGCCGGCGACGGCGAGCCTTGAAAATCTGCAGGTGATCTGGCGCGACGGCGCGCGCGGCCGCGGCGGCCAGTTCGGCGCCGCCGTTGCGTTTGCGCCCGATGGCAATTCGCTGTTCCTCACCGTCGGCGATCGCCAGCGCTTCACCCCGGCCCAGGATCCCAACCAGCCGCTGGGCAAGATTTTGCACCTGACCCTGGACGGCAAGCCGGCGCCGGGTAATCCCTATGCCGGCAAGACCGGCGCGCAGAGCGTGGGCATCATCAATCCGCCCAGCGATACCGAAGCGGCCAAGACCGCGCCGATCCAGTACACCTATACCTTTCCGGGCAAGAACCTGACGCCGTCGGAAGTGTGGACCACCGGTCACCGCACGCCGTACGGCCTGGCCTTCGCGCCCGATGGCCGGCTGTGGGAAATGGAGCATGGTCCCAAGGGCGGCGACGAATTCAACCTGATCGAAAAGGGCAAGAATTACGGCTGGCCGCTGGCGCGCTTTGCGCAGAACTATAACGGCGTGCCGATCCCCGGTTTTGAAACCCAGCCGACCGCGACCAAGCCCGTGGTCTATTGGACGCCCGTCATCGCGCCGGGCAACCTGACCTTCTACAAGGGCACGCTCTTTCCCTGGCAGGGCAGCGCTCTGATCAGCGGCATGGCGACCATGACGTTGAACCGCATCGCCTTCGACGCCCAGGGCAACGCCAAGCCGGCCGAGCGTTGGGCGGTGGGCCACCGCATCCGCGACGTGGAAGTGGCGGCTGACGGTTCGCTGTGGCTGCTGGAAGACGACGCCAAGGGCGGCCTGTGGCACGTCACGCCGAAATAGGCCTGATCTGATTATCTGCGACACGCCGGGCCCCAAAAGGGTCCGGCGTTTTCGTTTCAGGAGGATTTCTTCTGGTAGAGCGCAAAGCTGCGATCTTTCAGGATGGAAGGGCCGATCAGGGTGCAGCTGTCTTGCGCCCAATCCTTCAGCACCGAAACCATGGCCGAGACATTGGACAACCCGTTGCCGATGAAACGCTGCGCGCGCAGGGCGAGATAGACATCTATCATCGCTTCGCGCCCGGTCTGGACCGGATCAACCGCGGTCAGGTGCACGCCGGTATCGCCATCGCTGCGCCGGCAATCGGTGGCGGCGATGCGGCTGCCGAATTTGTCTTTGGCCATTTTCAGGCAGCGCGCATCGTCGGTCAGCAGCAGGATGCGCTCCTGCGGGCTCCCCTGTTCCAGCGATGAAAGGATTTTCCGGTTAGCGGCATCAATGCCTTCATCTTCGCGAAACTTGTCGCCACCGCGCAGGTGCGCCGCCACGAAGGGCGCGCCTTTCAATTCTTTCTCAAAATAGGCATCGCAAGCTGCGATGATGTCGGCGCGCGGGCGCAGATACTTTTCTGTCAGATACCGGTACGCAGCTTCTGCCGTCTCGCCGTGCAGGGGATGATCGGACGCCAGCCAGGGCAGCACATTGGGCACGGCGACAAAGAAATCGCACACCGCCACCCGCTCCGACCGATTCAGGAAATAGACCGGGCCGGTGCGCCCCTGCCACTTGGCCTGTGTCGTGGTCTTCAGGTTGTCGGCGTTCCAGCGCGGTGGGAAGAAACCGGTGGGCAGGTCCTGCAATGTCACATCCGAGACAGGCTCGAAGTAGAACTGGAATGCATCACGTTTGGTACCATCGCTGAACAGGCTTTGCGGTCCCCACCAGGTCAGGGGAGTGCGGCCAGTCGCTTCCGCCAACAGCAACGCGCCCAGGACATGCGAGATGTCAGACCAGAAGCCGAAACCCCATTCGCGGATCACTAGATAACGCGGTTCTTGTGAAAAGCGCGGCCGGGGCACGCCACGCGCCGCCGCCAGGTTCTGCGCGATCTGGGCATTGCCGGGCTCTGCCGCCAATGCGCGCTCGAAATAATCTTCGGCGGAATCGAAAGCCTGCACCTTTGCCGCAATCACGCCCAACAGATGCAGTGCGGCCGCGTCGTCAGGGGCCTGGTCCAGCATCAGGCGCGCGGCGATCTCGGCGCCGGCGAGGTCGTTGGTCTTCAAGGCACGGATGGCAAAGGGCAGGAGGTCGGCCATTCCGAACCGCTAACGGATATGGCGAAATTCGCAAGTTCCTCAGGGGACCTCGCGACTCACCCGGTTCCGGCCTGTATTTGCTGCGCCGCACAAAATCTGAAAATGGCGGCGTTCCGGGCAAAATGTGTTTGCGCCCCGGCCGGGTGAATGTCCGGCGCGGCAATGTTTTACTCCATGGCCAAATTCTGTTTATTTCCGGTACTTAAGGGGAGGATCAGCCACGCGTGCGCGCCGCTGGTCCAGCAACAAACAACACAGAGTTTTGCCTTATGAGACTGCCGGTTATCGCGCTTTTGGTCACTTGCATCGCAGGCCCGGCTTTCGCCGCCGACGGTCTGCAAAAACAGTTCGACGCGACGGTGAAGCCGTTCGTGGGCAAGTATTGTGTGGCCTGCCATTCGGGCGCCCAGCCGACGGCGCAGTTCGACCTGAAGTCCTACACGTCTGTCGACCAGGTGAAGGAAGACTTTCCCCGCTGGTCACTGCTGGCCGACCGCCTGACGGCACATGAAATGCCGCCCAAGCAGATGCCGCAGCCGCCGCAGCCGCTGGTGGACCAGATCATCTCCTTTGTGCACGACGTGCGCGGCGAAGAGATCAAGCGCCTGGGCGGCGATCCCGGCGTGGTGCTGGCGCGCCGCATGAGCAACGCGGAATACGACAACACCATCCGCGACCTCACCGGCCAGGACATGCGGATCGCCCGAACCTTCCCGGTCGATCCGGCCAACACCTCGGGCTTCGACAATTCCGGCGAGACGCTGACCATGTCGCCGGCGCTCTTGAACAAGTATCTGCAGGGCGCGCGCACCATTGCCGACCGCATGGTGCTGACGACGGGCGGCATCGATTTCGCGCCCCATGCCATGCGCGTGGAAACCGACCGCGAGAAGTATTCGCTGCAGCGGATCATCGCTTTCTATGCCGCGCAGCCCACCGACATCTCGCAATATTTCGAAGCCGCCTGGCGCTATCGCTACCGCGCCGAGCTGGGCAAGCCGGCCGCGACCATTGCCTCCACCGCCACCGACATGAAGCTCAGCGCCAAGTATCTGCCGATGGTGTGGGCCATCCTGCATGACAAGGACGCGGTGGGCCCCGTCGCCAAGCTGCAATCCATGTTCAACGCGCTGCCCGCCCCGGGTGCCGGTTCGATCGCCGTGAAGACGGCGGCGATGGAGAATTTCGTCACCCGCATCCGCGCCCAAACCGCCATGCAGTATTCCTCGCCGGTGGTGAAGGGCCTGCCGGGCCAGTCCGAGCCGCTGCACAATTGGCGCCTGGAGCAATACGCCCAGGGCCATCGCAAGAGCGATCCGAACGCGCTGCGCGCCGCGGGCGAGCCGGAAGCGGCGCTGCAGGACATCCCGAAATATCCGCCGCTGCACGAAGATGCCTCGCCGCGTTGGGCGGTCCTGATGGCGCATGCCCGTCACGGCGATGCCGACCTGGTCTATCCGGTGGGCCAGAAGGCCAAGTACCAGGCGGCCTTTACGCGCTTCGCCAGCGTTTTTCCCGACACCTTTGTGGTCAGCGAGCGTGGCCGCTATTGGCCCGACCAGGCGACCGACAATGGCCGCTTGCTGAGCGCCGGTTACCACAATACCGGCGGCTACTACCGCGACGACACCGCCCTGCGCGAACTGATCCTGGACAAGAAGGGCACCGACCAGCTCAACGGGCTGTGGAACGAGTTCGATTTCGTCGGCCGCCAGACCGAGCACACCTGGGTGCAGTATTTCTTCAACCAGTCGGGCGAAGTGGACGGCAACATCAACGGCCCGCTGTCAACGGAATCGGGTTCCAAGCGCCCGGTCGGCCATGAAGTCACGGACGCGTTCGTGATCAACCAGATGCGCGAAAAGTACCAGGCGCGCTGGGCGATGGAAAAGGCGACCAACGATCCTATCGCGCCCAAGGCCTTCAACTGGCACTTCGGCCTGATCAACGCCACATTGCGCGACCAGGAAAAGCAGCGCGCCGCCGCCGAGCCCAGGCAGGTTGCCGCCCTGGTGCGCTTTGCCGAGCGTGCCTATCGCCGCCCGTTGACGGCCAATGAGCGCACGGACCTGCTGGCCTATTACAAGAAGCTGCGCACCAAGAACGCGCTGAGCCATGAAGACGCGATCCGCGACTCCATCGTCAGCGTGCTGATGGCGCCGGACTTCCTGTACCGCTTCGACCTGTCGGTGGCGCACAATGCGCAAGCTGCACTGGCCAAGGCCAGCCTGAAGACCGCCAAGGCGTATGAAAGCCAGCCGCTGTCGGACTTCAGCCTGGCCAACCGGCTGAGCTATTTCCTCTGGGCCAGCATGCCCGATGCCGAATTGTTGAAGCACGCCGCCGCCGGCGACCTGCACAAGCCGGCCGTGATGGTGGCGCAGGCCCGCCGCATGCTGAAGGACCCGCGCGTCCATGGCCTGGCGACCGAGTTCACCGGCAACTGGCTGGTGTTCCGCCAGTTCGAGACCAACAATTCGGTGGACCGCCAGCGCTTCCCGACCTTCGATGACGATCTGCGCGAAGCCATGTTCCAGGAACCGATCCACTTCATGCAGGACAATATCCAGCGTGACGGTTCGGTGCTGGATGCGCTGTACGGAAATTACACCTTCGTCAATCCGCCGCTGGCCCGCCATTACGGCATGCCGGTGGTCGAAGGCGACAACGACACCTGGGTGCGCGTCGACCATGCCGACAAGTATGGCCGCGGCGGCATCCTGCCCATGGCCGTGTTCATGACCGCCTATTCGCCGGGCCTGCGCACCAGCCCGGTCAAGCGCGGCAACTGGGTGGTGCAGAAGGTGCTGGGCATCCGCGTGCCGCCGCCGCCGCCGGTGGTGCCCGAACTGCCGTCGGACGAGTC
>CANCMM010000100.1:0-6423 GCA_947379335.1 Alphaproteobacteria bacterium
TCAAATCCGGCGGCCCCGGGTGCTCCTGCGGGCGGCGGCCGCCGTCGGGGCGGGCAGATCACCGAAGCGCACAAAGCCGAGATACGGCTGGCTTTGAACACTTATCTCAAGCCATTTCTTGTGGCGTGAAAACACGCACATAAAATAATCTCCGGAACGAGGATCGCGATGAAAAATGTGTTGCTGAAGCTTGCTGCTGCATTGTTGGTTGGCACTTGCGTGGGTGCCTTGGCCCAAAGCGCCGCCCCGCCGCGTCCGGGCGCCGCCCAGGCGCAATCGGGCGCCGTCCCGCTTCCCGCCAATGCAGGCACAGTGGGCAGCGGACCGATCGTCATGCCGCCGGTACCCAGGCCCGGCGGCGCCGCGTCCAACCGGCCGCGCGGCGACTTCACCATTCATAGCCGCCATCTTATTTACGTGACGTTGCCTGGCTCCCTGGAGCGCCCGATGTGGCCGAATGGCTCGGGCATTGTCGTGCTTGATGCCGACAACAACTATGCCTTCGTCAAGCGAATCCATCTTTGGGACTATTCCGGCAGCATGGCGCCGGAAGACATTTCCGGCGTTGCCGCAAGCCCCGCCACCAACATGCTCTATCTGTCGGCTCGCGGGCGGCTGGGCGCCCTGGACCTGGCAACCGACCGGATGGTCTGGACCACCACCCTGGACGGCAAGTGCTGCGAGCGGCCCCAGGTTTCCGCCGATGGCAAGACCCTGGTGGTCGGGTCGAACCTGCAGGACTATTGGTACGTGCTGGACGCCAAAACCGGAAAGCTGATCAGGACTCTTCATGCGCCGGGCAGCATGGGCGCCCATAACCTGAACCTCAGCGCCGACGGGAAGCTTGCCTTCATGTCGCCCAACGGCAAGTTGCTGCAAGTGGCCGATATCGAGACTGGCAAGGTGGTCCAGAAGATCCAGTTCCCGGAAAATGTCCGGGTGCAGGCGCTAAACAAGGATTCCTCCAAGATCTACGTCAACCAGAACAACTTCCTGGGCTACATCGTGGCCGATACCAAGACTGGGAAGATTCTGCAGACGGTGGAAGTCACCAGCGTCGATTGGCGGCCGGTGTGGAACAGGGTGCCCAAGCCGCGGGTGCCGCATGGCTGTCCCAGCCACGGTGTGGCCCTTACGCCCGACGGCAAGGAAGTCTGGATATCTGATGCGCTGTTCCACAAGATTCATATCTTCAGCAATACCGACAATCCCAAGGAGATTGCGAGCATCGACACGCCGGACGACGTTTTCTGGATCATGTTCGGCATCGATGGAAAACTGGTCTATGCGTCCTCGGGCGATATCATTGATGTCGCGAGCCGCAAGATCGTCGGGGTGACCAAAAGCGAATGGGGCACCAAGATGTACAGCGAAAAAGAGCTGGACATGACGTTCATAGACGGCCACCTGCAGCGCGTCGCCAACCAGTTCGGCAACGAATATGGCGACTTTGTCACTGCCGAAAAGCTGGGTGTCGGCCCGCACATGCCGGTTCTGCCCGGTTCTGCTTATCCGATCGCAACGCCGACCGGCAGCGATCCTAATGAGGGCATGAAACAGGCATCGGCCCAGTAACGCATCAGGGTCTTTGTGAGCAGGCACGTATTTGGTTCCGTCTTGCCGGGTACGGCAGCGCTTGTGGGCGGCTGGTTGCTTTTGGCGGTGCCAGGACAGCCGGCGAGGGGACAGCAGCTCCCCAGCGAGGCCACGACGCCTGAAGCGGCGGTGGTCAAGGTATGCGCCAGCTGCCATGGCATGCAGTTGGTGACGGATACGCCCAGGGACTATGACGCCTGGCATGACACGGTTCAGAAAATGATCGACCGGGGCGCGCGGGGCACGCCCGAGGAGTTTGATCTGGTCATGGATTATCTTTTTCAGAACATGACGCCTGTCGACGTCAATCACGCGGATGTGGAGACACTGACGGCTGTCCTGCACACCTCTCAAACGGCGGCAGACGCCATCGTGGCGCGCCGGTCATTGCGGCCATTCAAGGATCTGGCAGAATTGAAGGGCACGATACAGGGGCTCGACAAGGCCGTGCTGGATGCGAAAAAGCGGATGATATTTTTCCAGTAACGCCAGGCCCTGAAATGCTGGCGTGATGGCCATCCAACTGCCTAGGCGGCCTTGGGGCCGATCTTGCGCACCGAAGCGGGCGGGCCTTCCCATCCCAATTCGCGGCTGATCTGCTCGGCCGTCCAACGAACATCCTTGGTCAGGGCCTGCATGCGCTCGTCATCCATATACTGCGCGGCGCTGGAAACGCTGATGGCGGCCTTGATTTTTCCGGTCGCATCGCGAACCGGAGCGGCCACGCACCGAATGCGATCTTCATTTTCCTCCAGGTCGAAAGCGTAACCGAGCTTCGCATACTCCCGCATCCGCCGCATCCACGTGCTCTCCGGCACTTTGTAGCGCTGCTCACCTTCTTCTTCGTAGCGGTAAAAGTCCCGCAGTATGTGGTCATTCTCGTCTAATAGCAGGGCCTTCCCCAACCCTGTTGAGCGCAGGGGCTGGAGATCGCCGACCCGCGAGCTGATTTCCACCCTACGGCGACCAGGGATCTTATCCAGGTAAAAAGCGCGCATTCCATCTAGCTCGCCTAAATGAACGGTATCGCCGGTCAGGGCGGCCAGTTTTTCCAGATGATCTTTGGCCACGCGAGTAATATTTAGTTGCACGCGGGCCTGATAACCCAGCTCGAGCGACTTGGAACCGAGGCCATAGCCGTTTCGCGGTGTGAATGTCAGATAGCGCCTTTCCACCAGAGAGGCGGCAAGACGGTGAACAGTGCTGCGGTTCAACTTCAGGGTTGTGGCGAGATCCGCAAGGTTGCTCACGCCGGACGCGACCGCCTCCAGAACATCAAGGCCCCGTAAAAGCGTCTGGCTGCCCAACCGGCTCCTGGGCCGGACGGTTTTCGCTTTTATTTTTGATCGGGTGCGTGACGTCGGGATTTTTTTATTTGTATTGGATGCAGGCTGCATATCTGACGCCAGGTTGAGAATGGGAATATTCGACGGGAGTGACCCGTTGATTTGGATTAGGTGGTCAATATTTAGCAGCTTCGGCGCTATATCTCAATATGTGATACTCATTTAATTCTTACTTCCGCGACATTTGAACGCTTTTCGCGCGAGATTGTGTTTTTTGCGGAGTTTGCTTCATCCCACTTCGCAGCATGCTACGCAGCACGAAATATCTCTCACATTGTGAGAGCAAGTTTGTCCAAAGTGGAAAGTCCGGGCCGTCACATATTGAGAGACAGATTTGAAACGAATATCTCCCTGCCGAATGGGTGGCTAGAATGACTATCAAAGGGCGCCGAACACTCCCATATCGGCACTTTCGCAACGTGAAAGGACTCTCGTGATCAAGACAGGACGCGCGCTCAGACTTGCGGTGACGCTGGTGAGCCTGATTGGGCTGCCTAGCTCAGCCTTGGCAGCACAGCTGGTATGGCTTGGCGCCTTTGGTCACGTCCCGACAGCCTATAATCAATCGCCTCCTGTCACGACAACCGGGCGTGACGGCAACCCTCGCACTGTGCCGGTAGGCTATGCTCCATTGCCGCCTTACCGGGAGAAGACGACGGTCCGGGAGGTTGTGCGCCTAGCCGTCGCCGCCCGCTTCCTGCGTGTTCGGTTCAGCAATGAGTTCGCGGGCGAGGGACTGCGCATCGGTGAGGCGCACATTGCACTGGCTTCGGAAAACGGAGAAATCGTCCCGGGCAGCGATCATGTTCTTGCCTTTTCTGGGCGGCAAGGCGCCGTAATTCCCCAGGGCGCCCCGCTTTTGAGCGATCCGGTGGATTGGTCAATCCCGGCTCTTTCAAAACTCGCCGTGACGGTATTTTACCCCAACGAAACCGTGCCCCCTGCCCATACCCTTTATGCCTTGAATGCCTGGGCGGCGCCGGGAAATCAGGTGGGCGCGCCGACCATGATGGATGCAACCGCCGCTCGCAGCGGCAACCATCTCAGTGAAGTCGACGTCGTGCCTCAGGGCGGCCATCATACGGTCGTATGCTTTGGTGACTCGATCACAGAAGGAGTGGCCTCGACGGTCGGCGCATTTCGTGGCTGGCCAGACCGATTGGCGGAACGCCTCCAGGCCAATCCCTCCACGCGTGGCTGGTCTGTGTTGAATGCCGGCATCGGCAGCAATCGCCTGCTCCACAATACTCCGTCCACCAGCGCGCTGTCACGGTTCGACCGCGATGTGCTGGCGGTCCCGGGCGTTGCCAAGGTCATCATGCTTCTTGGGATCAACGACATTCAGTACAGCCGTCGCAACCCTGCCGAAGCTGTTAGCGCTGACGAGATAATTGCTGCCATGGGGCAGCTTGTCGCCCGTGCCCATGCCAGGGACGTCGAGGTGATCGGCGGCACCATCACCGCCTTTGAAGGCTCATCTAGCCATTCGCCGGAGGGCGAGGCGGCGCGAATAAAAGTGAATGCCTGGATTCGCGAAAGCGGCGTCTTCGACGGTGTAGTCGATTTTGACAGCGCCACGCGCGACCCCCTTCATCCGGGCCAGCTTTTGGGCGCGGCGGACTCAGGCGGCCACCTGCATCCAAACGACGCCGGCTACGCCATGATGGGCGATGAGGTCGATCTAAAACTGTTTTCCCGATAGGCGAGGTCAGAATGAAGGTGCTCGATTGACCGTTTTAGACCAGCCTGCGCTTTTTCTTATTATCTCGGGCAAAGTTGAAATTGATGGTCTGGAGAGACGCGTTTTGATAAGCTGGCTGCAGGTCGGGCTGGGAATATCCCAACCTATTCGGGAAAGGCTCGGCGCTTCCCCCTAGGCCGGGCCGGGCCTTTTTCCTGCTTCCTCCTCAGCATTCATCCCCTTTGTGAATGTCCGCTATTGGCGCAAAGCGGACATTTGGCAGACCGGTTTGAATGTCCGCTTTTGGGGTCAAGCGGACATCGCCCGTGGGCCCATTCAAGGTGCGAATCGTCGCGAAAACGGTGACCGTTTCAGTCCTGTTTCCTGATGGCATTTTTGTTGGTATCCATGTTTTTCTCACCGAGAAGATCAAGTTATTTCAAAGTCTTGGCGCTTGATTTTGGTGACGTCCCTGGGCACCATCAATCCCGCCGGCGCGATAGTGTCTTGAGAGACGCCAGCTTTTGCCGGCCCGGCTTCCATGCCATTCTTTCTGAATAAATTTTTGGGGAGGCGGGCATGTCAGGCTGGGTTAAATTTCTGCTGTGGTCGCAGCTGCTCGTCGCAGGGGGGACACTTCCCGCCGCCGCCGCGCCCGGTTCCTACGAGACAGTCCTGGGGCCGGCGCCGATCAACCATGCCACCAAGTCCGCGCTGACCGGCGAAGGCGCCGCAATCGCCACCCTGACAGGCAACACGCTGAAGATATCCGGTGCCTTCCAGGGCATGTCAGGCCCTGCTTCCGACGCGCACATCATGATGGGCGAAACAGTCGGCATCCCCGGCAATCCCATTCTGGATCTTGCCACCAGTCCGGCGGCGAACGGTTCGATCAGCGGCACCTTCAGGCTGAACAAGGTCCAGGTCGCGGCGTTGCGCGCCGGCCGGCTCTATATCCAGATCAACAGCCAGGTGGGTCCCGCGCCGGGCGGCAATCTGTGGGGCTGGCTGCTGCCCGAACACGTCAAGGCCGGACAGGATGAGCCGCAGATGGGCGACTGGTTTTTGCCGCAAGGCGAGGGCCTGCGCGGCGCGCGCAATGGCATCAAGTCCTGATCCGCACAACAGCACGGGGTGAATCGTGAGAATTTTTCGGAAGACGACCGTATCCGTTGTGGCGCTTGCGGCGGCGGGCGCCGGATTGTTCGCTGGCGTGAGCCTGGCCCAGGCGCCGGCGCCCTTCACCGCGGCCCAGGCCGATGCCGGGCGCGCCGCCTATGCGGCAAACTGCATGAGCTGCCACCAGGCCAATCTCGCCGGCGAAGGCGATGCGCTGCCGCTGGCCGACAAGACGTTCATCGCGGCCTGGGGCAAGCGCACCACCGCCGATCTTTACAACACCATCCGAAGCTCGATGCCCTATGGCAAACCGGGCAGCCTGGATGCCAAAACCTATGCCGGTCTGGTCGCCTTCATCCTGCAGTCCAATGGCGCCAAGCCCGGCGCATCTGAATTTGAGCCTGCGACGGCGGTGAGGATTTCCACCATCGCATCCGGCACCGTGCCTGCCGACATCCAGCAAGGCATCAAGCCGGCTGCGGCGCGTTCCGCTGCCAATGCGGATTTCGGCGGCCCGCCGACCAACGCCGACAACGGCGCCGGCATGATCCGCAGCTTCGGCCAGACGGTCGTGGGCGACATCAAGGATTACCAGCCGGTGACCGACGCCATGCTGACCAATCCGCCGGAAGCGGACTGGCTGGTTGGGCGCGGCAACTACGCCAATTGGAGCTACAGCAG